>DAOVDC010000019.1 GCA_030669695.1 Candidatus Bathyarchaeota archaeon | reverse complement strand
AAACCTCATGAACGAGCTAGCGAAGATTAAGAGAATTATTACTCCAGATTTCACAGTTCTCACGGTGGATGCCCTCACCGGAAACGACGCTGTCATGCAAGCTGAGGAGTTCCACAAGAGCGTGGGCATAGATGGAACCATATTGACTAAGGTGGATGCCGATGTGAAAGGAGGCTCAGCTCTCAGCGTCACATATGTAACCGGTAAACCCATCTTGTTCATTGGGATTGGTCAAAAATATGAGGACCTACAAGAGTTTAGCCCTGAACAATGTACACAAATGATTTTGTAGTAGAAAACTCTCGGCCCCGTGCGCACGTTAGATTTATGCAGTGGATGTTGCATGTTGAAAGCAGATTTTCCGTTTAAAGCTAGGATAGTCTATCTGATTTTGTCCAAAAATCCTGAGGAAGCATTGGAACTACTTAGTGAGTACTACAACGTTGAAGTCCCCAAAGTAAAGATCGGTATGCCGAAAGGTCACGTGAAGAATCGGGGCTGTTATGTTGCTGGAAAGAAGATAATATATTTCTCAAACTATGATGCTTTTTACAGCCCATATGTTGTACTTCACGAGTTTTATCATCACTTACGGACCAAAGGTACAAAGCACAAAGGTACTGAGAAACTAGCTGACGCATTTGCCAAAGGTTTTTTGGAAGCGTACAAAGAGTTAGCTGGCATTCATAGTTGCAAATAAAAGCCGTTCTCTTGCTTGAATGTCGCGCAAACTATGAAACAGAAAAAATGAGTAAAGGGGATATTCACTTAATTTTATGTTTTGCCCAATAGTTTTAGCAGAATTCCCTTTGCGGAATATAGTCGGTTTTCGCTTTGTTCATAGATTATCGAGTTTGGGCTTTCGATTACGTCGGCGCTTATCTCGTAGCCTCTGTGAATCGGCATGTCATGCATAATTAGGGCATCGCCGTCCTTCAGCAGTTTTCTGTTCACTTGATACGGCTTCATCAATCCAATCCGTTTCTCCTTTTTCTCTTTAAACTTTGGGTCGAGGAAAAACTCCATGTCCACCCAAGTGTCGGTGTAAACGATGTCGCTGCCTTGCACCGCTTTTTTAACATCTAATGTCGTCTTATACAAACCCGTCCTTTCAGCCTTTTGAATAAGTTCCTTGTCAACAGACTGATTGTTCACTATCGGCGTCACCGTGGTAATCTCCACTCCCATTCTAGTGCAGCCTTCTATCAGAGAATTGCACACGTTGTTGTGAACTCCTATGTAAACAAGCTTCAGCCCTTCTAAGAGGCCCTTCTTTTCTTTTATGGTCATCAAATCTGAAACAGCTTGGCAGGGATGATACTTTTCGCAACATCCATTGATAACTGGAACTTTAGACGCCTCAGCCATAGCTTTCAGATCAACGTGACGCAACGGACGTGCCATGATGCAGTTGACGTTTCTTGAGAGGTATCTGGTTTCGTCTCTGATGTCTGCTAAGGCGAAGTTCGTTGTCCTCCAATCCAAAAAGACGGCGTGACCTCCCAGCTGGGTCATTGCCACCTCAAAAGACACCCTTGTTCTGGTCGATGTTTTCTGAAATATCATCGCTAACGATCTATCCTTCAGCATAGTTCTGTACTTAGCTGGGTTCCTCTTAATTTCTAAAGACTTGTCGATCACGTCTTTGATCTGTTCTGTAGTCCAGTCTTTAAGGGTTAGTAAATGCATTTTTGTTCTCACCTTTCTTCTTCGCTTTGAACAGTCAGATCAATAATATAAAGTTAAGTACTCTTTCTACACGGGTATTGTATCTATCAAGCCTCTTCATTGACTACCCTACTCACGTATCTCACGCGTGACTGATTTATCTTGCCTGATGTTCTATCTTTAAGCTTCTTAGTGTTTTATTTGCACTCTGTAGAATAGGTGTGGTGAAAGTGAAACCTTATTTTCTAATCTGCTTCTTAGCATGTTATTAGAAGGCATAATCATGATTTTGATGGTGACTTCCACGAAAGACATTGCTGGCATGAACATCGCTCAACAACTCCTAGATCATTATGAATTTGAAAAGCAGACTGGATTGTTTCGCAAACACCCAGTATACCTTAAAAGAGTTCAAGATCGTGAAGTCAAGCTGGTTTTCATCGATGAAGAGATTGTTCACACTCAATTTATCACCGACTTTTTCACTCCCGAATTGTTAGTCTTTTTATCTCGACACGCGAGCGCAAGTGGAATCCCCACTCTTTCGGTTCACACTCCTGGCAACCTCGGTGAAGCAGAGCTCGGCGGAATCGCAAGAAAAGTCTCGGTGTCTCCGGCAAGCGCGATGAAAGAGGCTCTCCTAGAAATGGCTAAGAGGAAAGAAGAAATGAAACTGAACTACGAAGTTTCCTATGAAGGTACACATCATGGGCCGTCTCTAGACGTGCCAACTATGTTCGTGGAGTTGGGAAGCTCGTTGAAGCAATGGAAGGATGTGAGGGCTGCGGAGGCCGTTGCTCACGCCGCAATGGTCGCAGTTTCTAAGCTGTCAGAATATCCAACTGCTTTGGGCATTGGAGGCCCACACTACAACAATAAGTTCACACGAGTTGCGCTCACCACTGAAATAGCTTTCGGACATATGATCCCAAAATATGCCATTCCACAAGTGGATGCTGAGATGATAAAGCAGTGTGTTGAAAGAACAGTGGAAAAGGTAGAGTTAGCTATGCTTGAGTGGAAAGGAATTAGGGGAGCTGATAAAGATAGGTTAATCCTAGTTCTGAACGAGATTGGTATGCCCGTCGAAAAAATCTGATTGGAATACATGACTGATGTTCGTAAGCACACACCAGAGAAAATACTCTTTTATACTAGTATTGTCGTTTGAAAGATGCGAGAAACCATGGGGTTAAGATCATTCTTCCAATCGTGTGCGAGAATGTTGAAGCTTGCTACAAAGCCGGGAAGGAGCGAGCTATGGCTTTCTATAAAGGTTTGTTTCCTCGGCACAGTTGCCATTGGCGCTATCGGTTTTCTGATTCACCTCATAGCCACCATGTTAGGGGAGTAACAGTAAAAACTGAATGGAATGTTGAATATTGGAAAAAGAGAAGTTTTCTTCAATGATTTTTGCTGTGCGAACCACGGCTGGGCAAGAAAAAAACGTAGCGAAGCTCATTGCAACTAGGGTTAAAACGGGCGAACTTCCGATAAAAGCTGTTCTTGTGCCAGAAATATTGAAGGGCTATGTGTTCGTTGAAGCAGATGGTCCTCATTTCGTTGATAAAGTGATAGCGGGAATTAAACATGTGAGATCCAGAGTTCCGGGAACCGTGGGTTTCTCAGAGGTTGAGAGGTATATCATTGTAAAGCCGGTTATCGAGGAACTGGACACAGGAGACGTTGTGGAGATCATGGCAGGCCCATTTAAAGGAATGAGAGCAAAGATTACAAGGGTTGACCGGACAAAGGAAGACGTGACCCTTGAGCTACTGGAGGCAACGTTCACCTTACCCATCACAGTTCACGCCGACTACGTAAAACCTATGAAGGCAAAAGAGGGACAATAAATGAGCGAGAAAAAGGTTGTTAAAGCCTTGGTGAGCGGTGGCCAAGCAACCGCTGGACCTCCGTTGGGGCCAGCTTTAGGACCACTCGGAGTCAATGTCCTTGCTATCGTGAACAAAATCAACGAGGTCACAAAAAATTATGCTGGCATGAAAGTGCCTGTGAGAATAACGGTGGACGCGGAGACAAAGGAGTTTGAGGTAAGTGTGGGAACGCCGACTACTTCCGCGTTGATCGTTAGCGAGTTGGGTGTTTCGAAGGGTTCTGGGGCTCCGAAAACGGAAAAAGTGGGAAACTTTTCTATGGCGCAGGTTGTTCGCGTAGCGAAGATTAAACGTTCTGAGCTTTTGGCGAGAAACCTCAAGGCTGCGGTTAAAGAGGTTTTAGGTAGTTGTGTGAGCATGGGTGTAACTGTGGAAGACAAGGACCCGCGTGAGGTTCAAAAGGAAATTGACGAGGGGAAGTATGACGCGTTGTTTGAGAAGGAGCAGTGATGTTTGCTAAATTGTGAAAAATTAATTTTCTGTTCTGTGTAAAGTGGGACTCCGTGTTTTTTGTGTGTAGGGTTTGTTTTTAGCTCTGTTTTGGTTTTTGTTGCTTTTTTCTTATAGCGGCTGTGGCTTCTTTGATCTTTTCGGCTTCGGTGAATATTCCAATTTGACTAGAGATAGTTAGGATATTATTCTAATCCCCAACATAGTACAAAAACGAAAACTTCCAAAGTCCTAAACTCTTTTCGCAAGAATCTTTTTATAACTGGCTTCGATACGTCTCTGGCACGAGGCCTCAAGAATGCCATTAGACGAGAAAAATCTTCTTCAGATAATTAAGGAAGTTAAGGAAAAGTCTAAAAAAAGAAGTTTTGTACAGTCCATCGAACTTATCATAAGCCTCCGGGACATAGACCCGAAAAAGCCTGAGGGCAAAATACAAGAACTTATTGAACTTCCAAATTCTACAGGAAAAGAAAACAGAGTATGCGTGATCGCCTCCGGCGAAATGGCCTTGAAAGCCAAAAAGGCAAACGCAGACCTTGTTATTAAAAAAACTGAGCTTCAAGCTCTAGCTGGTGATAAGAAGAAACAAAAGGAGTTGGCAAAAGCTTACGACTTCTTCATTGCAGAAGCCCCGTTAATGCCACGCGTAGGAAAGATTCTTGGCGCCATTCTGGGACCACAGGGAAAGATGCCGACACCCGTGCCTCCAACAGCAAATATAGTGGAGCACATAAAGAAACATCGGAAAATGGTGTTTATAAGGCTGCGGGGGCAACCAGTTCTTCAATGTCGTGTGGGAACCGAAAACATGGAAGATAACAAAATCGTTGAAAACTCTCAGGCAGTAATAAGAAGGGTTGAAGGGAAACTTAGAAGAGGAATAAAAAACATCAGGTCAATCCATTTGAAAACAAGTATGGGTTCACCGATTAAAATGAAAATGTAGATGTGAGAAAGAACATGTTGCGTCAAACGGTGCTAGCGAAAGCCGAGGAAGTCAAAGAAACAAAAGCCCTCATAAAGCAGTATAAGGCTCTCGGAGTCGCCAGCCTACAAAAGGTTAGAGCTGCCCAACTTCAAGGATTGAGGAGAAAACTGAAGAACAGCGCCCACTTTCATGTGATCAAGAACAGTATAGTAAAAAGGGCAATTGCAGAATGTAAAGACAAGCCCGGGCTTGAAAAACTTGAAGAACACTTGAGCGGAGCTAACATCTTCCTCTTCACCAGCCTCAACCCATTCAAACTCGTATTGCTTCTCGAAAAGAGTAGAATGAAGGCCACTGCGAAGGCTGGCGATGTAGCGGCATACGACGTGACCGTTTCAGCTGGAAACACTGGACTACCTCCAGGTCCAATCATCAGTCAACTAAGCGCCGTAGGTCTACCCACAAGAATCGAGGGCGGAAGCGTATGGGTAACTCATGACACTTTGGTGGTGAAAAAGGGGGGCGTTATACCAATGAATCTTGCAAACATACTTTCAAAGCTTGGCATAAAACCAGTAGAGATTGGACTTACCATGAAGGTGGTGTACGACGACGGACTAATCATAAATGAGGAACAGCTACGAATAGATTTGGAAGAGTTTCAACGAAGCCTCAAGGAAGCCCACGCATACGCGTTCAGTTTATCACTGAATGCTGCATATCCACTTGCAGAAAACATTACCCAGCTTCTTCAAATGGCGCATCACGAAGCGTACGGATTAGCTCTAAACGCAGACTTACCCACTCCAGACACAATAGCTGATCTCGTAAGGAAAGCTCACGCGGAAATGCTAAGTTTAAAAACGAGGTTAGCTGTAGCCAGCGAAAAGGCTACGGCAACAAGTTCTGTTCAGAAAGGTTAAAAAGGGGATTGTGAAAAGAGAGAAGAGGATGGTGAATAGATCATGGAGTACGTGTACGCCGCAATGCTTCTGCATAAAGCTGGAAAACCCATCAACGAGAAGAGTATAGCTGAAGTGCTCAAAGCAGCGAAAATCAATGCAGATCCTGTCAGAGTTAAGGCTCTCGTGGCTTCGTTAGCTGAGGTTGACATAGAGGAAGCAATTAAATCTCCATCAGCGCTGATGGCACCTGCGCCAGCCGCTGTTGCTGCAGCTCCAGAGGCTAAACCAGCAGAAAAGAAAAAAGAGAAGAAGAAAGAAGAGAAAGCGAAGGAAGAGGAAGCACTCGAAGGCCTCGGAGCTCTATTCGGATAAGGCAATTTCTAATTAAGAAAACTGTACCAACTTTCTACAAGTTATGGTAAACTCAGAAGCCTTTGAAAAAACACAATCAAAACTGAGAGACAGATGTTAAAGGATGCACCTTAGATTCCTGAGGCCCTTGACTTATTTTGGAATAGTTTTTGTGAGAAATGTAACGGTTAAATGTTTCCTTAAACTCTAACTTTTAAATCTACGGGGTTCTTACTTGATGAGTGATGGATGATGAAACGTTTTCCTGAAAGCGAATATCACGTTCCCTTCTTCGATGAGTGTGGGTA
This sequence comes from Candidatus Bathyarchaeota archaeon, assembly GCA_030669695.1. Next base: position 3,199 of record DAOVDC010000019.1, on the reverse strand, counting down.
CGTTCGGAAATTGTGCCCGATTTGTAAAGAGTATTTTTGGACGCAGAATCCCGATCAGAAAACCTGTGGAGAATCCACTCCTGAAGGTTGTGCACCTTTAACTTTCATTAACAACCCACCCACTCGCAAGCGTTACAGCCTTCAAGAGATGCGTGAAGCTTTTCTTTCCTTCTTCGAGAAGCAAGGACATGAGAGAATCAAGCCGTACCCTGTTGTAGCTAGGTGGAGAGACGACCTTTACTTCACCCACGCCAGCATCATCGACTTTCAACCCTACGTTACGAACGGAATCACTCCTCCACCAGCCAATCCTCTCGTCATCAGTCAGCCCTGCATCCGATTTATCGACGTGGATAACGTTGGACCCACCTTCGGTCGACACCTAACCATCTTTGAGATGGGTGGTCATCACGCGTTTAACTATCCAGATAAGGAAGTTTACTGGAAAGACCAAACCGTGCGATACCATCACGAATTTGTTACTAAGGACTTGGGAGTAAAGTCTGAGGAGGTCATTTACAAAGAGGACGTATGGTCGGGTGGAGGAAATGCTGGCCCTGACCTCGAGAGCATTGTTCGAGGATTAGAGCTTGCCACATTGGTATTCATGAAGTTCAAGGTAGTCAACGGCGAATTCGTCGAGTTGCCCATACGAACCGTCGACACAGGATATGGGATTGAACGATACACATGGCTGTCGCAAGGGTCTGTAAGCTGCTTCCACGCGGTTTATGGGCCAGTCTTAGATAAAGTTCTGAAGATGGCGGGCATAAGCAAGGTTGATAACGAATTACTGGCGAGAGTGGCTGAAGTATCTGGTGTGATGAGTGTAGAGAAAACAATTGACCGAAGAGGAATTCGGAAAAGGGTTGCTGAACAAGTAGGAATAGGCTTAGATGGGCTTAATGAAATAATGCTTCCAATCGAAAGCGCCTTCGCCATTGTGGATCATGCCAAATGTCTAGTGTTCATGCTCGCCGAAGGCATCGTACCCTCCAACGTACGGGAAGGATACTTAACTAGGCTGATAATTCGCCGAACCTACAGACTGGTCAAGACACTCGCAATCGAGGAAAAACTGCCAGACATCATCGACATGCAAATAAAATCTTGGTCAAGAGATTTTCCTCACTTGAAGGAAATGCGTGATGAAATCTTAGAAATCCTCTTGGTGGAGCAAGACAAATTTAAGCAAACTCTCAAAAGAGGAGAGTCGCTCGTTAAGCGAATAACTCAAGAATTGAAAATGAAAGCCGTCTCTCAGATTCCAGCTGAAACGCTATTAGAGCTTTATGACTCACATGGGCTTCCGCCTGAAGTTGTTCGAGAAACTGCTGAAAACTTAGGGATTCAAGTGAAAGTCCCTGAGAATTTTTACATGATGGTTGCTGAGAGGCACGTTCAGGCTCCTCCTCAGCGAGAAATGGAGAAAATCGAAGGGTTAGAAGCCAAGGTTTCTGATCTTCCAGAGACGCAAATGCTCTATTATAAAGACTCATTCCTCCGCGAGTTTGATACATGTGTTCTTCGAATTGTAAACAACAAGTACGTGGTATTGGAAAAGACGGCGTTTTATCCTGAAGGAGGAGGACAACCCGCGGATCATGGGCACTTAGAATTTACGGAAAACACGTCGGAAGTTGTGGATGTTCAAAAATTAGGAAACATCATCGTTCATGTTCTTAAAGGTCCAGTTCCAAAAGAAGGCGATGTGGTGAAGGGAACTGTCGATTGGAAGCGAAGAAGCATTCTGATGAAACAACACACCGCAACCCACATCATTAACGGCGCAGCGAGACGAGTCCTTGGACAACACGTCTGGCAATGTGGAGCCCAAAAAGGTCTAGACCGCTCAAGACTAGACATCTCCCATTTTCGACGTTTAACGCTGGAAGAAACCCAAAAAATCGAAGCACTCGCAAACGAGGCTGTGATGCGGAAGATTCCAGTTGAAACGTCGTGGATGCCTAGGGGAGAAGCGGAGAAACTCTACGGCTTCCAACTCTATCAAGGTGGAGTGGTTCCGGGAAAAGAGGTTCGTGTTGTGAAAACTGGAGACTGGGACGTTGAAGCCTGCGCAGGAATCCACGTGAAAAACACGGAAGAAATTGGATTCATAAAAATCATCCACACAGAAAGAATCCAAGACGGAGTCGAACGCATTGTGTTCAGCGCAGGGCTGCCCGCTCTAACATCAGTGCAGGAAAGCGACAAATTGCTTTGGAAACTTTCTGAGGTCTTGAATGCACCACATGAAAAGCTTGTAAAAACCGCAGAACGCCTCGTTAGAGAGTGGAAAGAAGTTCGACGTAGGGAAAAGCAACTCATCAAAGAAATTGCTGTTCGAGAAAGTTCGAAGTTGACCGAACAAAGAGAGGATAGAAAGACGACGCCAATCGAAGGAGTGAATTTTGTGACACAGAAGTTTGAACCGTTAGATGTCAACCGCATGATTCAAACAGCCAGTGAAATAGTAAAAGCACAGCCGAACGCAATCTCAATATTTTATGGGGCGGACGACAAGAACGCGAGGATTGTGGTGATGGCTGGGAAAGATGCAGTAGAATGTGGCATAGACGCTGGTGAGATAGCGAAAGAGATTGCGTCGTTGCTGGGTGGCGGTGGCAGCGGAAGGCCTGACTTTGCTCAGGGAGGAGGGACCTTGGTCAAGAATATTTCAAAGGTGCAGCAAAAGGCTGAGAAAGTCGTAAGAAAACAACTGGCGCAACTAAGGGAAACAGATTAAAGTAAGCGTGTTCATTAGGGTTGTTGGTGCTGAACTTGAGGGATAATGTTCTCCTCGAAGACTAACCGAACCTTTAATAATCCTCAGAGTAGTTCAGAAAGTTTCATGGAAATTTTAAAACAGATCGAAGACAAGTGGCGCAAAGAGTGGGAAAAAGCAAAGGTCTTTGAGGCAAATCCAGATTCTACAAGAAAAAAATGTTTTGTAACTTTTCCATACTCCTACGCGAATGGGCCACTCCATGTGGGACACGGCTTCACAGCTACACGCGTCGACACTTATGCACGGTTTAAACGGATGCAAGGTTACAATGTCCTGTTTCCGTGGGCTTGGCACTGGACAGGTCAGACTATAGCTGGAGCAAGTGAACGAGTGAAAGCGGGGGACAAAGATTTCGTTCGGGCCTTAAGGGAAATCGACGGCGTTTCAGAACAAGACTTGAAAAAGTTTGCT
>DAOVDC010000094.1 GCA_030669695.1 Candidatus Bathyarchaeota archaeon | reverse complement strand
ATTGCCTGAGATAAATCGTAGGTTCGATGGTCTTTGCCAGCGGTCAGGTTACAGATGTAGGTATATCCGCGCACTGCACATCTCTCCGCCTCCACCAACACCTTCAACATTGCCAAAGTGTCAGTCGGGTCTTTTGGCAGTCTGGCGGGCGGACAGGCCGAGACGTCATGAAAAGCCTTCATGTCATCTGGGAGTTTGCCTCCTAACTCGTATATGCGGGGAACAAGAGCCTCAAAGTGGTTACGATCTTCAATGCGAGCGGTCTCTGCGATCTCCTTGATTCCTTCGCCTTCTAGCCCTATTAGATTACATCGAAGAATAGTATAGTAGTAGTAAGTTGTAAGCTCGGCTGCAGCATTCTTGACCAACAACTCCACGAGCTTATCAACATCAATACCAGCTTTCTCCACCATTTCTCGTGCTACTCTAGCCATATTATTACCTCACTAACTGTTGGTCCGAGAGATTTATTTAAAGGTACTAGTACTCTGCACTTTCGATTCGTTGAACTATCTACAAACCCAGTGTCCATTTTTCATTGCATGCATGCAAAATGGTTGGTATGCTCAAATTTTCCAATACAAGGATTCTAAGTGTACGTTAAAAAGGAAAAGTGAACGGTTATTTTGGTTCTGACTCTTTGTGTTCTTTCAGCCATTTTGAAACTGTTTTGTATATAGGATGTGCGCTGACATTAATTATCGGGACTTTTACATTTGTTTCTTTTATAATAATCACCTCTTTAAACTCAGGCATTAATGCCCATTCTACTGATGACCAATGAACTACACCTTCCAATTTTTCTTTGACGACATCCTTCGTTTCAAACATCGTCGAACTAGAAAATACTATCCCTCCCACCCAAAGTAAGGGGTCACCCAATCCACTCGGTTCCACACCTAAACTCTGAAGTTTCACCAAATCGTCTAAAGCATATTTGACTATTTCATGTATGACAATTTTTTTCCAAGGCTCGTAAACAACTTCCACCATTTTTGACCCCATTAATGACAGTCAAGAACCCTTATTATGGTTTACTAGCGTGTGCTATCTGTCTTCACCAAACGTTTTTTGGTTTTGACTAGACTACGCAATAGGATTCCAATGGGCTATCTTGGTTTAACAACTACGTCGTGAGTAGACAAAAAGAGAGGATGATGTTGAAAATGTTTTCACTGGTCCGTCAGATTCTATTTCGATTTCCAAAGCCCGTGGATGCTGCAGTACTCTTTTGCCTCTATGTTCTCCGCTGTAGTTTCGAACTCTGCTTCTGGCTTGTCTCCTGGTTCTAAGAATTTTCTGCAGGTTTTGCCGTCAGCGACTATTTCTATCCACTCAATGTAATGCTTTTGCTCCATGGGATGCGGAACACTGCCAACCTTAACCTTCACTTTGTTCCCGACCTTTTCTATTACTGGAACATGTTTTTCCAAGCCAACGTCTTCGATTTTTTCTGTAAGTAGTTCCATTGGTTGACCGCAGCAGACGAGTTGTCCTACTCCGGTGTGTATGACTTCGACGATGTTGCCGCAGATGTTACATTTGTAAATTTGCTTTAGTTCGGTCATTCGATTATCTCCTCAACTTCTTCTTTACCTTTTTCCAACTCTTCAACTTGTTCCTTATCTTCTTTTAGCAGTAAGGCTTGAAACTCTCCCACATGCGTTTTCTCTTCTTTAGCCACATCAAGCAGAATCTTTTTGATGCCTTCGTTATCCGTCGCGGCTGCCAGTTGTTCATATAGGCTTATTGCATCTAATTCAGCTATCATCGCTAGCCTTAATATTTCACGGTTAAGATGTTTCTTCTCAACCTTCTCTAATTTTATAGGTATCTTAGACAGCATTTTTTTAGATCACATCCTTGACATTTATGTTCATAACTGTCTATTATTTTTGTTTGATGGTTGAGCGGTTTTTTTTATTCTTCTTGTTGGGAGACACCGCTTTTTTGATGTTCCTCTATCGTTTGCATCACCAACTGACTATACATGCATGATGGAGCCCCACGGAACAGGCAAGCCACGAAACAAGCTTCCATAATCTGATCCTTTGTAGCACCAGCGTCAAGCGCGCCATTTGTATGAACTGCAATGCACCACCTACACTGTGTAGCAGTTGCTAAGGCAACGGAGATTAGTTCCTTCGTCTTTATGTCAAGTGCACCTTTTTCTTCAACTCTTCTCATCCAGACCGCAAAGGGTCCGTAGACTCTGGTGTACTCTTTTCCCATCCTTTGAATCCAATCGCTTACTTCTTTTGAAACTTCTTGCATACTCATACTTACCACCTCTATATGCCCCCACATAAAACATTCAAGATTATTTTCTTTTTCGATTCTAACTCAATCCCAAACTGATTTCTTTACTTCGCACTTCACAAAAATGATTCTACGAACCATAGAGAGCAGAAAAAAGAGTGTTGTGAGGAAATGAAACTTTGCGCTTGCGAAAAGGATTCTGGTTTAACTACTCTCTCCTAGTTGAGCGGTTATATTCTTCCCGTTTTTTCTACTGTTGGTTCGATTCCCTCGTCCCTTGGTTTCCATCCTGTTGGCGTGACTTTTCGACGTGTCTTTATTTTTGCTTATAATATTTTCAAACGGTTTATGTGCATGCTTTAACAGAGGGGTTATCCTCCTGGGGCACCGTGGAATGGAACGTTTTTCCAAAGAACTTCCCACCAATCTTCCTCGGTTATAGTTTCTCCTCGAACAAGAATTTCTAAGACTTCTTTTAGAAGTTGATGATGTCTTTTTTCATCCAGCAATATTGCGTTTAAGAGAAGATTGACATTCTTGTTTTCAATGTTAGGCAGTACCTCGCTGATTTTTTTAATGAGCTCTGCTTCCATGTGCATATGCTTTTCCACAAGTTCTCTTTGTTTGTCCAGATTCTCTTGTGTGAGCGCAGGGAGAACGCTCGTTAGCAAACTAATGGCTGCATCGTACATTTCTGCATGTTTCAGGGAATCTAAGGATATTCCTTTCAGAACTCCTTTCACAGCTGGATTTTCTATTTCACCTAAGGCTCCATTTACCGAATTTACAATCTCATTTTCAATGTTAACCTGTTTCTTGAGAAAGCCTACTAATTCATCCTTTGAAATCAAACGATCACCTCCTTTTCTCTAATTGTTTCACGATTTTACGCTTGACTCTCCTTAGACGGCGCTGGGGGCGTAAACACACGTGCTGCAAGTTCTTTGTCTATCATAAACAGTCCATTACCTTCTTTTCCAACAAGCTTCAACTTAGAGATAATATCATTGTCGTTAGCTTCCTCTTCGATCTGTTCGGTAACAAACCATTGGAGAAAGATGTTCGT
>DAOVDC010000001.1 GCA_030669695.1 Candidatus Bathyarchaeota archaeon | reverse complement strand
TCTTTATAGACCCCCTATACGGGGGGAGGGGTAGTGGGTTTTGAACGTTCGATTTTGTTATGTAGAAGGTGTGTTTTTCTTCTGTTGTGTTCTTTGTGTGAAAAGGTGAAAACCTTCGCATGAGTTTTGGGTTGGGCTGTCGTGGTGGTTGCTGAAAAGCTGGATGCGGTTGGATGTTGAACTCAATGGTCTTTGGCGGTTGAGTGTACTGTATAGTAATCGGTCCCTATTTGGAGCCTACTATCAGATATAATAGCAGCACCTTTGCCTCGATCATAATACATACCTATTATCAAGGTTGGCATTGGTTTCACCGTGTTTAAGTACCTAACTCTGTAGGTTTTCCTTCTTAACTTTTTCATACTTCGATATGACAAATAAGTTTACAGTATCGCGGTTGAGTAAGATTATTTAGTAAGGTTTTCTTATTAATTAGGCGGTGAATAAACGTGAGCGATGCTTCAGAGAGGAAAGTGTTTGAAGTTAAGATCACGAGTAAGGGGCAAATGGTGATTCCGAAGCCTCTTAGGGAAAAATACAACCTCAAGCAAGGGTCCAGAGTTAAGATAATCGCTACAAGAGACGGAATAGTGATAAAATCACGTTTTGAAGGCCCGTGGGTTGGATTAAGAGGCATGATGAAAAGTGATTGGAAAAACAAGGATTTAGATCAGCTCATCGAGGAGGCTAAAAGATCGCTTTTCAAAGTTGCGGAGACCTAATCATGGATGAACTTTATGTTTCCGATGCACATGCATTTGCACGTTACCTAATTGATGAGCTTCCTGATAATGTTGATACAATTTTTGAAAACGCTGAAAGACAAAAATGCAAGATATTTATTCCCTCAATTGCCGTAGCTGAATTGATACATGTTTTTGAAAGAACTAGGTCAGAACTTAAGATATGGGAAATGTTTGATAAAATAGACATTTATCCTAGCTTCTCAATACACCCTTTAGATGAGAAAATTCTAAAAATAATCCCCGATGTCAAACTTACTGAGTTGCACGACCGCATCATTGTCGCGACAAGCGTTGCAATAAAAGCAGAGGGGCTAATAACGAAGGACACAGAGATAAGAAAATCAGGATTAGTGAAAAGTATTTGGTAACTTGTTTTATGGTTTATAGAGGGAAGACGGAAATCTCAATTTTTTAGGTCTTATTCTTTTCGTGCCTCTGCTACTGGTCAATAAAGTTCTCTTAAGGTGAATGTGCAATGTTGCTGAGCGGTCTCTGGCTGAAGAAGCCTTAGAAATTTCTCGGTGTTTGTCGCGTTTGGGCTTCAACGTTCAGCTTCTAAGTTGCAGAAAACAAGTCCTAGACAAGCTTGAAAAAATTAAGCAACATACAATTGATGATGTCAAAAAAGCTTCATAAAAATTGGTATTCAAGCCTTGCCCGTTTGCATAGTTCTTCAAAGTCTGTATCGGTTGTTATGATTGCAGAAGCGTTCTCTTACAATGCAGCTGCAATGTAGACGCGGTCATAAACGTCATGTTTCAACTCCTCGGCAAGCTCAAAGCTTCTCGCCTATGGTTTGCTTATGAAGACAGAAATATTCGGGTCTGTCGTACGCTTCTATGAAGTGTTTGACGGCTTTCGCACTCTCCTCTTCCGAGCATCCTCACTTCTTTGTCATCATCCAATACGCCCTAATTAGAAGAACATCCATAACTAAAGGGATGTAAGCTCCCCTTAACCCCTCTTCTAAGACCGAACTCACGTACTGATTTCCGGATGGTCTTCCACTAGAAACTGATGTGCTAACGTTCAGTGTTGTAGGAAGAAAAAGGAACAAATAATCAGTTTCGTTATCGACCGTCTTGTGTACTCTTCTTTCCAAGGCGTTTGTTATCTAGCATACATTATTTTAGGCAACGTGAGCGGTTATTTGTTTTATTGACTGGATTTTAAACTTTGGATTTACGGTTTTGACGAGTTTTTGGAAGTTTTTCGATTGTGCAAAATTTTGGATGTCGTCGTCCTCAGTAATGAGCATTTCACATTGATTGATAGCCGATGACAGTATAAGGCAGTCTATGAAATCGTCTAGGCTTTTTCTTAATTCAAACGCCGTGAGTAGAATTGATGTATCGTAATAAGGTATTTTCCCTACCCTATCATCGTAAAGTATTGATCTCACACCTCTCAAGGGTCTCTCTTCTTCAATCTTTTCCATAGCAACGTATTTTCCGCTCTTAGCTGAAAGCTCAAAAATGGTGATATCGCAGATGAAAATTGTATGTCCTCTTTCCATTAAATCAAGTGGTGCACGCGGCGGAATTCTTTCCACATGAATTCCTATAGCGGGAAGGAAATATGTGGTGTCTAACAGTAGCCTTAAGCTTCAGCCCTCCTAGAAAGCTCCCTTCTAAAATCATGGAACTCTTCGATAGAAACTTTAACCGCAGGTGGTTCACTCAAAACTTCTTCAAGACTCGGAATGGGTTCCACAATGAGTCTGCCCTTTTCAATTCTATAAACCACCCTTCTGCGAGGCTCCAAACCCAGTTTCTTCCGAAGTTTCTTTGGAGGGAAAAGTTCACCTTTCGAACCTACTCGACTTTTATACATTTACCAGATTCACCAGAATAACGGTGATTAATCTGGCTAATAAACCTTCGCACGATAATCGCCACTCCTAACGATTAGGAATCAGCATTGACGCTCAAAATTGTTTACATACCTGTTTGTGTCCGTATCCTCCTGTGCATTTCCGTTTCGCAACTCTTACTGGTGGTAAGATTTCTTCTTTTACTATGCATTTGATATGTCCAATTACTCGTTTCACATGAACTTTCATAGTCGGCGTGATTCCAACTTTCAAAATTATCTGTTCTGGAATGTAATGATGAAAGGTTCAACGAGAAAACACCGAATTACCCGAGAAGCTATAGGGGCGAAAATGTTCTTTACGGACAATCTATCACTCAAAGTGATAAAAAATTATCGCTTAAAACGATACTATAAAAACCAAGTGATAGAAAGTACTTGCTCTTTGAAGTAAGATTACGTTAACGCTCTTAAATATGCAATTCAATCGCCTTATCTTTCATTAGCATGCGAACCTCAAGCCAAAACCTATCAAAAAATTATGAGGCCACCGTTTGCGGTGAAACCCCATCCATAGCCTAGCATGATGGCGTAGTCGTTGGTGCCTAGCTTTCCCTCATGCATTATCCTTTCTAGTATGAATGGTAAGCTTGCCCCGGCTAAGTTTCCGTAATCCGTTAGAATCTCGTAAGATTCTCTAATCGTTTCGTAAGCTAGTGAGTGGGATTGGGCAATGTGGTTGAGTATTCGTTTACTACCTGTGTGCACTATCCACTTTTTTGCTCCAGCCTTGAATTCTGGGTCTTTTCCATGAAGCAGCTTTTCCAGAACCGCCGAGGTGTACTTCACTCCTAGTTTGGGTATGTTCTTGTCTAGATAGGAGTGGAACCCAAACTTGAAGGGTCCATTCGAACAAGTGAGCCTAGCGTAGCCCGTCAAATAGTCTGATTGCCTTAAGTTTGTGATGCTAACCATGTTTGAGAATTGCGGGCCATTTCCTTGGTTAGTTACGATGAGGCATGCTGAGCCGTCTCCGAAAAGGAAGAACTCGATGATGGCAGTCCACTTTCTTAGTTCTTGTGACTTTAGATTATTGTTCTTTAACGTCTGGATTTCTCTGATTCCCTTGACATCTTTAATTCCTTTCACTTGGTTATAGAACCAGTAAGAGTTTACCCCTGAAAGACTTATCATCACGTGGCTTTGGGGAAACTTGGCCAAGTGGTCTTCAGCCAGTTGAAGAGATTTGATAAAGGCTGAGCACGCCATGCCTTGGATGCTAACGTGCTTAGTGTCGGGTTTGAAGCCTAGTTTGCTGAGTAAAAGATTGCTTAGTGCTGGGCATAGAAATGCACTGCTGTCGTAGGTAACTATCAAATAGTCAATCCTTTGATTGCAGACCTGAGCTTTCTAGAGCTAGCCTGCAAGCTGCTGCATTGGTGTCTACAACTGGATCTTCGTCATTCGATGAAAACTTGGACTTGAAGGAAAAGTCTATGGGACATGCAAAATGTCTTGAGGAGACGCCTAGGTTGAGAACGTTTTGCTTGACCTCGTCTGGAAGTTCATGAGGGAAAAGTTCTATCATCTCTTCAATGAGATATCTATGGCTTGGAACGGCTGTAGACATCTGCAACAAGTGCATATGTACCCCTCATTAACAATGTCTCATCAAAGCAATAGTATTAAGCCTTGCGCGCAGAAAACTCTAGAATAATCCTAATCCTCAGACTTGAAGCATTCAACAGTTAGAACGTATATGCTTTCTCCGCAATTCTGCATGCATCCAAAAGTTTGAGGATTTAAGTCTACGTTTCAGAGGCAAATAACCCCTAGTAAAACCATTCAAGTTCACCACTAATGAATGCGCATGAGAGACCTTGATCATCCCTTCATTGATGCATGCAAAAAGGGCATCTTATATGAGAAGGCACGTAGTAGATGTAATAGTAACTCAAAAAAAGGGGGATGATAGATCTGTCTGAGGGGGAAACTAAGAAACAGAAGCCTAAAAAAAACCATGAAATAATACTTAATGCTTTCAAACCACATCTTTCATCCAGTTTCGATGGGAGTAAAGTGGAAATCATCAATGCGGACAATCCAAAATATTCTAGGATAGTAGATATTCCAAAGGAGTTCAGGCCCTCTATTCAAAAGTTTATGACAGGATCCATAAGTGATGAAGAATTCAATAGGCTTTTGTCTTCTAGTCTACTGGACAAAATCCTAAAGGCTACTGCGGAAGTATGGGGAGAGAACTATAACATCTCAGTGAGAAAAATGATAGAGACCGCCAGCCGGAAGGCACGTGAAGACAAACTAAAAGAAGCCAGAAATAAGATGTCAGAGCCAGATGAGACAGAAAAAAGGGAGAAAGAGGGTTAGTTTAGTCCATAACCTTCTGGAGAGTGGTATGGCTTTCAGCCTCTGTTGCATGCATGCAAGTGAGTGATATGCGAACTGAGAAGGAGATTCAGCCTTAGGCACCAAAAAAGAGCCGATTAGAATGAAAGGAAAATACCCAGAGAGAACCAAATACTTCAACTTCAGGAAATCGGATAGAATAAGATATTTCCAGTTCAAAACGAAATGTCCAAATTGTGGCAAAGTTTGTGTAGAAGACTTTTTGGCTGAGAGGGGTGAAATGATCAAAAGAGCTGCTTTACTAAGCTGTCATAGATGTGGACATGATTCTAAAGAACTTCTAATTTGGAGAAGGGTTCTCTAAGTTCGAAAAAAGAGGGATAGTTAGAGAACTTTATTCATGATTTCATATAATCCGAAATAAGCTGCATAAGCACATCACTAGGGTTTAACCCTTGTTTTTGTGCCTCTTCTATGAAATGGTTAAAAATCTTTTTTTTAACATGAAAGCAATCGATTAATTTCCTACCAGTATTGTCAAAGATAGGAACTACTATGTCATCCTGGTCTAAGTCTTTTCCACATACAGGGCATTTTGCCATGTCTGTTCATTCTCCTATACCTATTGGAACTTAAAGAGGTTTTAGGCCAGAACTTTCAGGCCAGCTCCATCATAGATCTCTTTCAGTTTCTTAGAGCTGAAATCATACATGCATGCTAACCAGTCGCTGAGACCAGTTCTACGAGGGGTTTACAACAGACAGCCTATCATCGCTCATGATCTTCAACCTTCTGTTTCAAAAGAAGAAAAGCATTAGATGGAACATCATGATATACAACAAGATTTGGTCCAATCCAGCTGTCTTGACCAACTTTTATCCCGGGCATAAACAAGGTGTTGATTCCTGTTTTAACACCGTCTCCTAAGAAAACTCCTAACTTTGTCCTTTCACTGTCAACAATTTCATCTTTCACTGTCATCTTTATCGTCTTGCCATCCAGGCGATAATTTGCGACGATGGAACCGGCCCCTAGGTTACAATCCCTGCCAATAACGCTGTCACCAACATAGGAGAGATGCCTAATCCGCGTTTCATCCATAATTACGCTGTTTTTCATCTCGCAGGCATTCCCTATCTTAACATTTTTGCCGACACTTGTGTACGGACGGATGAAACAGTTCGGCCCGATGTCGCTATCTTCACCGATGAAAACGGGTCCCTGAATGTAGGCTCCTGAACGAACTCGTGCTCTCTCAGCCACGCTCACAAGACCGATAAGATGTGCTCCATCTTCGATTTTGCCGTTATTTGTGGGCTCCATTCGGCTGAGGACTCGTCTATTTGCCTCAAGTAAATCCCAGGGTCTTCCAATGTCGAGCCATTCTTCACTAGAAACCTGAACGGCAAGCACCGACTGTTTCTCTTGCATAAGAAGGCGAAGCGAGTCGGTTATCTCTCGTTCGTCACGTGAGGATGGACGTGTTTTTCCTATCTTTTCAAAGATTTCTGTTGAGAGGACATAAATGCCGGCGTTTGCTAAATTAGTTGGCGCCTTTGCTGGGCTAGCTTTTTCAACGATGTCGATCACATGGGATTCGTCAAGTTTTACTATGCCATATTGTTCAGGATGCTTAACAGGAGCCACCGCCATGGTTGCAGCAGGCTTCTCTTTCTCATGAGAACGAACAACTTGTTTAATAACGTCAGTTGTGGTGAAGAGATCGCCGTAAACTAGCAAGAAATCCTCTTTTACGTAATCCTTTGCGAGACCAGTTGCATCTGCAGTACCTCGTACTCCAGCTTGCAGCGCGTATTCAAGCTTCATTCCAAATTTTGAGCCGTCACCAAAGAATTGCTGAATTCGATCAGCCATGTAGTAGACGACGATTAATGCTTCGTCCACGCCAGCAGCTTTTATTGAAGAAAGGAGGTGTTCTAGAAGAGGTTTCCCGCCGACGGGGATAAGATGTTTGGGTCGAGTAGAAGTGAGTGGGCGGAGTCGGATTCCCTCACCTGCAGCTAAAACAACTGCTTTCATTAAATCATCTCCCTAACTATCCTCTTGGCCAGCTTCACGCATTGTTGTATAATCTCTTCTGCTTTCTTTATTGATTCTGCTTCCGCAGTGAACCGAATTAAAGGTTCTGTGCCTGATGGTCTTATCAAAATTCGTCCGTTTCTCAAAGTTAAACAAATCCCATCGATGGTCAATTTTTCTTTGATTTTGGGAAAAAGCGATGGCAAGAGTTTCTCAATCTTCTCCATAACCATAGATTTGATCTCATTGGAGCATGCTATGTTTTTCCTTAACACAGAATATTGAGGAGCTTCAGAGACGAATGAAGATAGAGCTGTACCCTTCTCCTCTAACGTTTTAAGCAAAAGAACAGAAGATAAAATGCCGTCTGGGCAAAAATGGTGTTGGGGATGAATCCAAGCGCCACATGGCTCACCACCAAAAATCGCTCTATGCTGTTTTATAGCAACCGCAACATACACGTCACCAACCTTTGTCCTCACAACTTTTCCACCATATGACTCCACCATCCTTTCAAAACACATGGAAGCTTCCACCGTAGTAACCACCGTTCCGCCCTCATGCATCTTCACCACGTGAGAAGCAAACGCCGTCAAAATTTGGTCAAGAGGAGCCAACGCTCCATTTTCATCAACAGCTACCATCCTGTCTCCATCTCCATCATAAGCAATTCCAAGGTCAGCGTCCAATTGCTCTACTATTCGACACAGCGGTTGTAGAGACTCCGCTTCTAGCGCTGGGCTTCTGGCGGGAAAGAAACCGTCAGGCTGAGCGTTTAAAGTAGTCACTTTGCATCCCAGCATACGAAAGAGAGTTGGCGCAATTTGACAGGCAGCTCCGCAACCTGGATCAAGTACAATTCGCCATTTCTTTTCAAGTTTCACGGTTTTACGAATGGCTTCTATGTAACGGTTAGTTTCGTCTAGAAATGTTGGTGTTCCAATGTTTTGCCAGTGGGCTCTTTTGTAACGCTTGTTAGCTACAATGCTTTCAATCTGGTTTTGTTGTTTCTCGTCGTACGCCATGCTGTCCGCGTTAAAAAGCTTGATTCCGTTGTATTCAGGTGGGTTATGGGAGGCGGTGATCATAACCCCTGCGTCTGCCTTGGTTTCCTTGGTGATAAAGGCTAGTACTGGAGTGGGGGTTAATCCTAGCCTATGAATGGTTGACCCTCCTGCTAAGAGTCCTGAAATGAGAGAGTGTTCCAAAAAGGGAGAGGAAACGCGCGTATCGTGACCTACTACAATTCTTCCAGAGTTGGTGTATGTTGCCAACGCCAAGCCGACGTTCACAGCTAGCGTAGGGGTTAAATCCACGTTAACGACGCCGCGAATTCCTGAAGTGCCGAAAAGCTTCTGTTCCACCATTCTCGCCAAACTCTCAAAGTCAAGTGTAGTTCAGTTACAAGTTAGTTTTGAATGTTGAATTTAGTATTAGAAAAATAGTGATGTTTTCCTTTTCTATCCAAGTCTATAATGGGTGGAGAAGGTTGTAAATACATAAAGTAAATCTTACCCTCTAACAGCGATTTTCTTTTCGAATTCACTTTTGACTCTCCCACAAATCTGACAAACGCCAGTGTGTTCTACGGCTTTATTATGTTTTCTAATATGTTGATAAGGTGTTCTAGAACTTCTTTGCAGGCGTTCTGCGATATGCTCCACGCTTAGCCCTTCCTCAATATACAGGCGTATTATCCCACCGTGTTCGTTATCTCCAACAGTCTTGTATCTTCCACGATACTCAGCTTCATGCATGCACGGCTTGACTTGGAGCCTCTCTGCCATCATGTTTGCTGACTATCTCAAATATAATTCAGTTCGAACAAACCATGCATACAGGTTTGTCGTCTGATTTAATTTTTTCGATTTAGATGAAAATTAGTAATACTTATATTGCGTCGTCACAGATAAGGGACAAAGTTGTGAGGTGAAAAAAGGCCGACACATGGATCGCTTTCGAAGGCGGGAAAAACTAGATCACTCACTGGGTCAAAGAAAGACATGTCAAAGCCTGGGTTCAATCCAAGGATTAAGAACAAGAGGAAATATAACAACCGCATCATCTTGGAAAGAAACGCCCGCCGAGGAGGGACTCAAGGCGGTCAATATAAACCCAGCCAACGGAGGTATCGAAGGAGACGAAGAAGATGACAGCTGGAGCGTACAGGTGCCCTTTGTGTCCTACGGCTGTCTCGTATGATTAGGGACTCAGAACTCTGTCTGGACGAAGTGTGAGGGTCTCCTTCAAAAAATTTGAAATGATAAGAATCTCAGGGTGATGTTACGTTTTGAAACCTAAAACAATAGAGGAAACGAAGGCTCTGAACCTTGTGAAACTCAGAGGCTACAAGCTGAAAAAACGTGAGGAGGAAGATGGTATTATCAGCCTTTTGGCTAGGATTCCCAAAGAGAGAAAGCATGTACTCATTTGGTGCATAACAAACAAAAAAGTGGTAGGAGTGGCCTACGTTAGAAAACTGGAAAAAGCCTTAGAAGCATCCGAAGTTGAGAAGGGACTCATAGTAGCCAACTGCCGATACACTCATGCTGCAAAAAGAAATTCAAAGAAATACGGGATAGAACTAATACCAAAGATGTTTCCATCCTTCAACTTATTTAAGCACAAGTTGGTGCCGAAACATGAAATCCTTCCACCTGAAGAGGCAAAGGGGCTATTGGAGAAATACCGAGTGAAACCGTATCAGCTGCCTCACATCCTAACCTCAGACCCCGCTGTAATTGCAATCGGCGCCAAGAGTGGAGACATCCTCAAAATCACCAGAAAAAGCCAGACAGCAGGAAAATACGTTTCTTATAGATATGTCATTCCTAGTTGACAAGTACCGCGAATTAGGGGAATCTGACAAATGCGCGTTATCTTCTTTGGTTGTATAAACCGAATCTGTCACATGTTTTAACCTTTATATTGAGAGAACCATTTTGGAAGGGCGATTGAGAAATGGGAGGATGAGGATTTGAGTGAAAGGTGGATTCAGGTTTCCGAGAAGATTTTACATCAGATAAAGCGTTTGAAAGAGGCTAAGAAGAGGGATCGATTGGAGTTGGTAAGGTCCATTCATTTCGTATTGGGCGCGTTGAACAGAAGTCTGTGGGGTTGGATGCAATGGGTGAGTAACCCGGAGGTCATGGCCAGATTTACTCAAGAGGATCTAGAGGACATGAACAAGAAACTCTCTGAGTTTACTCGTTCCTTTATGAAGTACGACTTAGAGGCCACTAGGTTAGGAGTCCAGAGGGGATTGAAAGTTACAAAGAAAGCCAAGAAGAAAAAATTAGCCTTCTAGCTAAGGTTCGCAAAAAGCAGGATAAAAGACTAAAGAAGTGAACGAGAGGGCGCATATGAGCGAAATGACCGCCAAAATCTTGGAAGAAAGCCTCGGAAAAATAGTTCTTGTGCGATTGAGGGGTGGAAAGAAGTTGCGGGGAAAACTGAAAGGTTTTGATCAACACCTCAATTTGCTGTTGGAGGAAACAGAGGATATAACAAAGGCAGAGAAACCCAGAAAACTTGGCACCATCATATTGCGAGGAGACAATGTTATTATCATTAGTCCTCCCCCTAGATGAAAACTTTCGGGAAAAACGAGCAAGGTACTTGTCTAGCTGAGGAGGAAATTTTGTTCAAGATTTTGGTGCGCTTGACTGTTCCAAGCCTTCAGAAAACGCG
Organism: Candidatus Bathyarchaeota archaeon; assembly: GCA_030669695.1. The sequence continues at coordinate 13,370 of DAOVDC010000001.1, read as the reverse complement.
TTGGATCCGTCTCGCACGCAGCGTACTGGAGTGTGTTCGAGAATTAGAAATAGTAAAGTTACATATACTGTATTCTTTAAAAGGGACCCTCTCGAATCGTGTTGCTGAGGAAGAGATCTAAATGAGTGACAGATGGTGGGAAAAGAGGCGGAAGGACAGGCGTCCTTGGTTCGACGTCTTCCATGAATTTGACAGGATAGAGAAGATGATGGATGAGATGATGCGCCAAACCTTCCGTTCCTCCAGAAGCCCATTCGAAACATCAAAGAAGGGTAAGTCTTTCAGGCCACACGTTTACGGTTTTTCCATTTCTGTAGGTCCGGATCGAAGGCCAAAGATAAGGAAGTTTGGAAACGTGCAAAGGAGCCGCTACGATCCCCGAATCAAGGAGCAAAGGGAACCGTTAGTAGATGTGTTAGATGAGGAAGAAGGAGTTGCGGTGGTAGCTGAGCTTCCAGGCGTGGAAAAGGAGGACATAAGCCTTCAAGCGTCCGAGGGAAGACTTACCATCAGCGTGGACAACCCGCAACGGAAATACCACAAGGAGCTGTCACTACCAGAAGAAGTGAACCCCAAGCCAGTCAAGACCTCCTACAAGAATGGCGTCCTCGAGGTACGATTCAAAAAGAAGGGCAAAGGAGAAAAGATCTGCATTTAGCCGAACCGCTCTCAGACCACCCCTAAAAGAACGGTATGCATGCATCCCCATTAGCGATGGAGGGAAAACCGTGAGACCCATGTGGAAAGGAGATGTGTTTGCCGTTACTGGTCAGGGACTGTTTGAGATTGATTTGATACGCAGAACAAGCAAAGAGAGTGCTATAACTTTTCACGAGAAGGAATAGAAGATGTGATCCAATTTGGTTCATATCTTGAAAAACTTGGTAATAAAGTTAAGATTGTTTGCATAACTCATTCTTCATATAAAGGATGGTATGGAATGAGTTTGAATGAACTAGGTTATATTAGTGGAACTATTCAGGTTAACCAACAAGGAGAATGGATAGCGCAATGACAGAATGCGCGTTCATAATAAAAAAGGGATTTCTAAGGATCACAGTGGTATATGTTGCGCATACCTCATTTTAAATATATAATTAGGATACGTCATACCAAATGTTTTATTAAAAGGTTGAGAACCTAATTCCGGGGAGCAAAACTTGATCAAAAGAATTCTGGTTGCACTTGATGGTTCGGAACCTGCGGACAAAGCTTTAGATTTTGCACTTGACCTAGCCGAGAAATATTCTGCAAACATTGTATTATTGAGTGTCATCCAGCCTGCTATTATGCCGATGATTTCATATCCAGCTTCAGGTGTACCCCCCGTTGCTCCTGCAGCTTATGACATCTACACAAAAGGATTTAGAGCCGGCCACAAAAAAGTACTCTCACAAGCTCTTAAAAAAGCCAGGAAGATCAAGCCTAAATTGAAAGTTTCAACAAAGCTGGTGGAAGGGCGACCATCTGACAAGATAATTGAAACTGCTGAAAAAGGAAACTTTGACATTATAATCATGGGAAGCCGGGGACTAGGCGGCATCAAAGAATTCTTCTTAGGAAGCGTCAGCGACAGAGTTGCCGATGAAGCTGCGTGTCCGGTATTGATAGTTAAATAGTCTATTGCAACTCCTACATTTTCTTTTGTATGCATGAAAAAGTTGTAGTCAACTTTTGAATTGACCACATGCAAGTCAGGTGCGTGCATCAAACACTAAGCATTTTTAACGCACCCGTCTTTTCTCTCTATTCTAAGGTGAACCCTCAAATTCAACGTGTATGCAAACTTATGAGCCTATATTTCTCTTCATGATGTCTTAACTGTTTGATTTCCCTTTCTCGCTTCATCGCTTCTCCTATAATATCAATTTTTTCAGTGTAAACAAGCCTCTTCGGCCTGTGCAGTTTAGTGTATCTAGCCCCAACTCTTCTCTTATACTGCTTAACACGCAAGTCTGCATCCTTTGCGTACCCAGTAATAACTGCCATCTTTACAAAGAAGAATATACATGCAAAAGGGCAAGAATAAAACAACTCCAATATACGAAATTTCAAGAGGAATAATTCATGTGTGCGCATATATAAAGGTCCGTGAGAATATATAGGATGTGGGATGTTACGGCTTAGATGAACGTTTTTTTGGAGTTTTGGTTGTTAGAGGGGGTGATAAAGTGAGTGGAGAAGAATTTGTTGAGAAGGCTGAGGTAATTTCAGCGGTCAGAGACTATGAAAATAGGAGAACTCGAAGGAAGGAGAGGAGGGTGGATTTTACGGTTTCACCTTCGCGGTCAGATGACAAAATATTGATACGAGTCATAACTGAAGCCAAGTCAAAATCAGGGTATATTGGTGTGAATGCTGTTAGGGAGATGAATGATATTCTGGAGAAACGGAATTATGATAAGGGTATCCTTATTGGGAAGCGGTTTACCGAAGCGGCGAAAAGAGAGATGAAGAATGAAAACATTGAGACGGTTTCGGAGAGGATTACGCCTCATTTCGAGTTGGAACGACTTTACTCGGCGATAGACGGTTGTGTACGGAACCTGTGTAGGGCGAAGTGTGGCCACGTTCCGACAAAGGAGCCTGATTGCAAGGGATACGTTGATGGTCATTATACTTGTGATGTTAGATTGATTAGTGACAATGCCAATTTCCATCTGGAGCATGGTTGGACAAAGTTTTTGCAGGGAGATTTGGCGAAGCTTTTAGCGATTGAGCACGATTTGAACAGTTAGTGCTTGTATCTAAGGATATGCAGATAGAGAGACGCGCGCGTGCGGGTGCATTTGGATATTTACAACTTAACACGAGGCAACTCTCTGTGCAGTTGACGATGTTAAGTAGGCCCAGAAAAATGCGTGCACATGACTACGCTGCTTATATAAGATCTTTGAGAAAGGGAAGAACCTTCTCCTTGACTATGACGCTCCAACGGTATTTTCTTATCACGTTATTAAAGTTGTATTGAATAATGTCGCTTAGGAAATATCTGAAGATTTTGAACGCGATGTTAGCGGGTTTTTCGTTCAATCCAAACATGTGTGCTTCGATGCCTTCTTTCAAAAGTTCTTCGAAGGGTTTAATCCTGCTGACGAAAAGGGCTTTTCTTGCCACCCCAGCCTCTAAAACAGGTAATCCGAAACCTTCTTCTTTACTCGTGATTAGCACCAAATCAGCTAACGCGTAGGCGTCAGCGATTCCCCATTTAACAATCTCGTTGTTTTCGTAAAGTCTTCTGAACGATATCAGATCATGAATTAACAAAACGTTGTCTTCAAGGTTTAGTTTCTTTATCATTTTGTTCAGGTAATCAATGTATCTTTGTGCGTGCGCACGTGCTTGAGGGTCTGGCGGACCGGTGATTACAAGTCTTACACGTTGTTCTCCTACAAGCTTTTGCAGTTCATAGATAATTTTTAATCCTAACTCGATGTTTTTTCTCGGAAGGACCCTTATCGGCATCAGAATCACATAATCGTCCCATCTCAAGCTCAATTTTTCCCTCAGATTTAAGGTTGTCTCATCAAGCTTTTCGTATTCTTCCACATTCATGCCATTTGGGATAACCTTAACATCCTTTAATCTGTAATGTTCATCTCGTATCTGGGAAAGTTGTTTCGCCCTGAATTCGGTAATAGTTACATTGGATACATTTGGATGTTGATGATGAAGTTCTGTGAAGGGCCAAGTCTTCAGAAATTTCTTCCATTCCTGACGCAAGACAATGGAGTCGTGGATCCAGAAAACAAATTTACTTTTGCTTTCCCCTACTAACTCGTTTATAGCGACTGTTGCTGGAAAATTGAATATCATTGACGAAATATTGTGAACGATAACGATGTCTAATCCTTGAATAGCATCTCGAATCTTTGTTTTCAAGGTCCCTTTAATCCTAACGAACTTTTCTCTAGTCGACTCATCCAGTTTTCTGCTGAGTATTTTCCCTTGGAGTTCCGAGATTTCAGGGTGGTCTGGGTTGAGTTCTTCAATGTAAACTTCTCTTACTCCTTCTAGTCCTCCACCCTTGCCGTAAATAATCGTGATCTCATTTCCAAGTTTTGTTAGGTGAATTGCGTGGTTTCTAATGACTGTTGTAACTCCGCTTTTCTCAGCTTCAGGGCACGTATAATGGATGATGGCGATCCTAATTTTTATCACCCTTTCCAAATGCAGAGTTTCTAGGTAGCAAATCTTATGAAAGTTACCTTTCTAAGGGTGGTGGTCGGCTTATGAGACCACATTCTTTCAACCGAGACCATGTACTCTGATTGCTCCTCCTCCTAAGCATTTCCCTAAGAATGAAATAGTTCCCTGTTTTCTCCTTTATCTGGTTCCAAGAAGGAAGCATAGTAATTTTCTGTCTTACTTTTTCGCTTAGAATATTTTCTAGCACCTTGAGAAAGCACTGAAAACGTTTTTCGTCTTCTTCCTTAGAATAAACCAGTTTCTCAGAAACCCCAAGTTCTCCGGACTCTTTAAGTTTAGAAATCAACTCTTTAGATTTCTTAATCATTTGATTTACGTTTTCTTGATATAAGTGGAGAATCTGCTTATTCTCACCGTCAGTGAGAGGTTTTTTTCTCTTCTCAACAATTCTTTCCAGAACGCAAGCTCCAACCTGACGGGCCAAGCTCTCCAGCTTTGGAAATTCCTGCCCAATGTGGTAGAAAACTTTTAGATTGACCTGAGCCATTGATGCTCTCCCAATTAGATCAAACAATTGAAATAACACATACATTTCAACAGAATACGCCGATGACAAGGCTAATTCTTCAACGGCGTCCCGCGACAGCGCGAACTCTCCGGCAAGTGGATACTTAATCGTTCTCAAAGGAGCGTATAAACCTAAAGAACTCGTGATAGATTGTATAAGAGGAGTTGCAAATAAACGGCAAACTCGTCCTCCTAGAATAGCTTCCTCGGGGGCGCGGTCAGGAGTTTTCGTCAACCTCGTGTAATATGCTTTCACAAATTTTGTTGCCGCCTCTCTAAGATTCCACGAATAGACGATTGGATGGCATAAAGCGGTAACAAATTCTTTCTTAAAGTTCAAGATGTCCGAATCGACAAAACACAAAATATCCCCCGCAGTGATAGGGACAGAAAGCCACAATCCCGCTCCTTTACCAGAGGGAACTCCAAAGACTCCTGTGACTCCAAAGACTCCAAATTTTGCTAAGACTTTTGGAATATTATCGTCAAACTGATGCACAACTTTGATGAAAAAGTCGAAGAATCCTCTTTTTCCCCTCTCATTTTCACTACCATACTTGTTAAGCAGATTTACTTGCTCTCTGAAAAGTCCAAGTTCCTCATAAGCTACTCTTAAAACGCTCTGAAGCACCCGAAAATCAGGGTTGCCATTTTTATCTCGTGTAGCGTCTATCACCATGATTTCGTCAAGATAGCCCGCATCAACCAGTTCACTGCACTCGGAAAGTATCTTCTTCAATGCTTCCCGTTCAATCTCACGCCCATCTTCACTTCCAAATCTTGTCGGAATAATTAAGGAAACGGATAATGGCGAATAGAGGCCACCTTCATCCAAAATCATAGTTTCTATCTTATCCTTAAGGCACCTCTGCAAACTAAAAGAGGTGTAATCACCTAAATCCAGTATCTTATTAGAAGCCGTTTCCATTTTAATTCAAACCACTCTACTAGAAACGGTCTAAAAAAGGTTTCAGTTTATCAACGAGTTCAAAAAAATCTCCGTATACCACTAAATCTGCAATTTTGACGATCTGGGAGTCTTTAGGCCTAAAAGCGACCCCTATTGCAGCTCTTTCAATTATGCAAAAATCGCCTTTAGAATCTCCAATTGCCAGGGTTTTTTCCATCCCGATTTCATGTTTCTGCGCAAGCTTGTACATTGCATGTAACTTGCAAACAGCCTTTTTCTGGCAGTTTTTCTGCTTCTCCCATCCTAACGGCATTATTATTCCTCCAGTAATCACACCGTCAACTATTTCCAACTTGTTTCCCCAAACCATGTCAATCTCAAGCTTTTCTGCCAATCTCGTCGCTAGGAAGATGTATGAGTCGGTGATTATGGCAGTTAAGAATTTTCTTTCCTTTAAGAAATCGATGAATTCTTTTGCTCCGTGAACCATACCTATACCATCAAAGGCCCTTTCCAGATCAGAGGCCCTCATCCCCTCGAATAGTTGTCCAATGGCCTCACTCACTTCATAATCCTCTAGTAGATCGGTTCTCCTGTCCATCTCTCTGAATTTGGTTTCCAACCCAAATTTCTGGCATATAACGTCGATGCTGCGGGATTCTAGCAGTGTCCCGTCCATATCCAAGATTGCTAGTGCCTTCACATCTTTGCGTTTCTGCAGTTGTTTCAATTATAAAACCTCTTCGTATACTTTAAGCGTCTTTTCTACCATCCTACGCCAAGAAAATAGCCGTGAAATTCTATTCCTAGCTTCCTGCCCCATTTTTCTACGCATTTCTTCATCCTCCAGCAAGGTAATAACCGCATCTGCCAGTTGGATATGATCTGGTTCGACGAGTAAACCCGTCAACCCATTTTCAACCACTTCTGGAATCGCACACATCCGGAACGCTACAACCGGTTTGCCTGTTGCCCCTGCTTCCGCCACTGGCAATCCGAATCCTTCCCATAGGCTTGGATAACAGAAAACATCGCAACAAGCATAAAACTTCGGAACTAATTTGTCCGGAACGAATCCGGTGAAGATCACAGATTTTCTAACGCCCAGAGATTTCGCCATTCCTGGAAGGTTTAACATGTCGTAACGCCTTGAGCCAGCTATAAGAAACTTCACCTCTGGTTTTACTCGTAGGATCAAAGGTATGGCCCTAATCAGGTGGTGCACTCCCTTATAGGGCGCTAATCTACCAAGGTATAAAACGATAGGAACCTCCTCTAAGTCGTATTTACGTCTGATCTCATCTCCCTCAACTTTAGGGTTGAACCTCTCTGTGTTTATGGAATTATAAATTACGCGAATCATGTTTTCATCTAACTTGTATGAATCCACCAACTCTCTCTCCAAGAATCGGCTAACAGTTATAATCCTATCTACGCCGAAGCGAAGAGCAAAGAACGTTCCGATTCGATGGTCAACCATCTTCATTTGCTGTCTAACATTCCTCCAAATCCTAATAGGAGCGAAACCATGATAAGTGAACACATGAGGCTTCCCAAACGTTCTTTTGGCTACGTTGCCTACGAAGATGCCGGGATGATATTGAGTGTGTACAACGTCAAATTCTTCAAAGGAACGTAAACATCTGAAAGGGAAAACGAAATTTCTAAAAAAGCGAACGTTGTCTCCCGGAAAGCTGAGTTCTTGGATAGGCATATCCTTAGCCTTTATTTCCGACTCCCTAGAGAAGACAACAACATTGTGACCTAAACTTTGCAGACCCCTTGCAAGCTCTGCGATATGGATCACTTGGCCTGATCCTTTATGGAGGGTACAACGAAGAATCGCGATTTGCAAGGGAGACACCAACTGTTTAAGACTTAAGAGACCTCTTTAACTTTAAGGTTGCAATTACGATTCTTTCGGAGTGTCAGTTGCAAAGGTGGTTGAGATCAACCTCTAGTATATTTCGAGCATATAGGGTTTAAGTTCTTCAAAAACATCTGCCTCTTCCTCTATTTTCTCTTCCGCCTCTCTTGCATCGAATTCGATGGTTTCAAGTATAAAACTGGCTACTTTGCCTATCCAAAGAATCCTGAGAGCCTCCAGCAAGTTGTTCCGTTCTTTAACATTCGTCTCCTTCTTAAAGGCAGTTGCAAAGGAATACACGCACTTAGCCCAATATTCGGTTGGAAGCCTAAAATAGCTCTCGTTTTTCACGCGCAGAACCTCAAGATTGCTTAACAGCTTTGGACCCAGCACTTTCTTGTAAGTGTGTCTAAACATTTGAAAACCAGTTGTGTATCCTTGAAATAGTTTCTTGAAGTCTACTTGAACTTCTTCTGGCGCAATCATTTGGACCTCTCCTTCGATAACTTCCACTGGTTTGCTTCCTTGGATGCTATGCCATGCGTCCTCATAGATTTCTGTGCAAGAGAACATTGTCCCCGCTACCTCGTGGAACATGGAGGCCAGATGTTTGGACGGATCCTTAGTCCCGTGAACTTTGGAACCTAGAAAGGCTTGCTTGACCTTAAAGCCTTCGCCTAGAGCGGTGTGGGTTTCAAAGATGTCTATCCCGAAACGCGGAACATAGGGAGTGCTCCATAAACTGGAATTTAACAGTTTCTCCACCAATCTCCTTGAAAGCCCGAAATCTCCACCTATAGGCTGCCTAATTCTCCTGCCATAGAGGGCTCTCGTGAACGGATAACACAGAAAATTTGTTATTGTGCCGTCATACTTATGGCGTGTGTAGATAGGTGTTACGAGTCCAGTTCCTTTTAGTGTCGATGAAAGGAGAAGTTCTACCCATTTGGGCAGAATGCTTCTTAGATCTGAGTCCACCACCATTACCGCTTGAGTGTCGAGATGGATCATGGCCTCAAAGACCGCTCTAAGTGCTGTTCCTTTTCCAGACGTACCAACATATTGTGTAGGGACGATTTTTGTCTCCCAAGGTACTTTTATTGCTTTCACAACATCTAAAGTTCCGTCGGAGGAACCTCCATCAGAAACAATGATTACCGTATTTCTATCTGGGAAAAATTCTGCTAATCCCTTTGCAGTTTGGTATATCACGTAATTGATAGTATGTGCGCAATTATACGAGGGAATTCCAATAACGATATCCACGCTTCCTATCGACTCTAACTTTCTCCATGTGTTCTTGGGTAGCGCCGAACTTTCTTCGACTCTCAAACATTTTACCTCCTTCGTCTAAAAATTGCTAGGAACTTTTTTCCCTATCCTTATACATGTATAAAACCTATGTAAGTATAATGGATGATCAAAGACTCAGGGAAGTTATAGATCACCAATGGAAGAAGTGAAAGTGAGAACCACTTTAGTAATACCTACCTACTGGACGGTTGCACCTCATCAGCTTTCCTCGAAACAGAAGCCGATCGCAATTTACGATCATCCGACTTTCATAAATGAAACAGGAACGTTGCCAAGGTTATTAAGAAACCTTGAGAAACTGCGTATCAGGGATGTAGATGTCCCAAATATCGTTGTTTTGGTTGCTGTAACGCATAAGGAGTTGGAGAAGGAAGCGGAGGAAAAAATTGAATCTATCCTAAGAGAACATAGCCACAGATTGAACATCATATCCTTCTCTTCCTCTGATTTAAAAATCCTTGTTTCGCACCTTAAGAAGAAGACTTTCTCAAAATTTGCGGTTCTCTTAAACTTGATAGGTTATTCTAATGTAAGAAACGTTGGGTTAGTGATAAGTCAAATCTTGGAATCTGAAGCCATCATTTTTTTGGATGACGACGAGGTGGTTACCGACGAAAACTTCTTCAAGAAATGTACGGAGTTTGTGGGTAAAAAATACGAAGGAAAAACCATTGGAGGAGTTACAGGATATTACATAGGCTCTTCAGGTTCTTATTGGTTAATGGACGATCCTAGAGAATGGTGGAGGACTGGGTGGCGGAAAAGGAGAAAAATGAATGAGGCGTTTAAGATTATTGAGGGGGGTGCTAGATTAAAAGACACACCTTTTGCCTTTGGTGGAAATATGGTGCTTCATAAAGAGCTTTTTGAAAAGGTTTCCTTTGACCCTTACATACCCAGAGGAGAAGATATGGATATGTTAGTGAACGCAAAGATGTTTGATTTCGCGTTCTTGTTAGACAATCAGTTATGGGTGCTACATTCCCCGGAGTATGTAGGAAATCGTTGGTCGGAAATGCGGCAGGACCTGTACAGATTTGAATATATGCGAAGGAAATTACAGTGTCTAAAACACAGAAAGGGAGTAACTTCACTTCAAATAAGATCTTTAGAACCATATCCAAGATATTTTCTCAGACGAGACCTAATGTTCAAGTTTGCTGTTTCAAGTTTTCTTTCAGCCATTCATTCAGCACTGGAATCCAGTACTACAGAGTCTGTGGAGTACCTAAAGAACATCAAATTGTCCTTGTCAGACGTTCATCGCTACGTTAAAAAGCAATACAAAGATTACTTCGATTTCCAAGAGCGTTGGGCGAAGACCATGCCACTAATAAGGGGCAACAAGCTAATCAAAGATTACCTAGAAAAGAAGGAAGCAAATAATTTCCGTGCCCCCTAATAATCTTGTTTTCGTTAATTAAGCTGCTAACGATAGTGTAGTGATTATTCATGAAGGTAACCGCTGTCGTCATCACCAGAGATAGGCCTTCACAAGCAAAGCGGCTAATAGACTCAATTTTCCATCCGAAAATACCGTCTCTATCACTCATTTTGATTGACGATAGCACACGTAAAAACTTCGAGAGTATAGAGAGCTTCCTTCGCTCTTACAGAGATATCTATGAGCATAAAAGTTCTTTGGAGGTGAGGAGGGAAGTGGAAAGCGTTCTGAAAAAAAATAGATTAGCCACAGTCCAGAAATCATTCATAAAAACTTGTGTCGGATTAAGATCTCCCTTTCTCGAGTTTGCGAAATCCCTTTCTAAAATAAATTTGTTCAGAAAAAGTTTTTTCACTCTCCTTTCACGATCCTTCAGCCCTTATTCTACAGCGCGCAATCTCGGAATATACTGTGCATGCAGGGTTTTTAACCCCGAAAAAATAGTTTTCCTTGACGATGACTGCTATATAAAAAGACCTGAAAGGTTGATGGCTGCACTTCAACTTATAGGCAAAAAAATAGATGGAAAAAAGATAGCTGCCGTTTCCGGACTTTACGAAGATTTGTCTCTCTCTATGCGAAAGAGAAGGCATTCCTACGAAGAGCTTACGCCAACTTCTATCTTAACTGGTATGAACTCGTTCCTTAAACGTTCATTTCTCACCGAGCAACAGCAGAGGCTCGCTCTAATGCCGTATCATGTCTTAGGCGGCGCATTAATATTAAGTAAAAAAGTTTTCCTATCCGTTCCTTTTGATCCCTTCATTCCTCGAGGAGAAGATCATGCTTACTGCGTAGACTTTAAAGCTCGATATGGCAGAGATCTTGCGATTGTACGTGACAACCTCTTCGTTGTTCAGCATGACCTACACACAAAAGAATCTCGAAATATCCAGGAGAAAAATGCCCTGCGAGACATCTTTCGATTTGTTTATCTCCGCTTCAAAGTTGGGCGATACGCCATTCCGCATTTCACCATCCGATGGGCTTTAAATGCTTTAATCCAAATGTTTTTAGAGCCTTCGAAAAATAAACGGCGTTTCCTCGAGCTATGGGCTCTACTCTTCCTAGCAAGAATTTATGCCAAGAGAAACGTTGACAAGTACTCTGAAATCGTAAAGGCCTGGGAATCTTTTCTTAAAAGGATAGTCACGTGATGCACCCGCTTTCAGTGACTGCTTGTAGTACACTTACCTAAAAGTTGTACGAGGAAACTGAAAGCTAAAAATGCTGTGCGCGCCATTCGATGTTCCCCCATTTACCCTTCAGAATAAAGAAAAACCAGAAAAGACAATGACAAGTGTTAAAGTTTTCGGTAGATGTGTCGTCCATACTTGTCAATAGCTTTCATTCTTTAATCCCTCTGCAATGCATACATGCACGGAGAATCTGGCTGAGGCCTGATATCTACACAACCTTAGAAAAAACTGCTGAGCGCACAGGAAGAATTCAGTCTACTTCGTAAACTTCCTTCGATTCCTTTTGAATCTCTTCTTGCATTTCACACTACAGAAATAGTATGTTTCTCCTTCATGCTTGATCTTAAATTTGGCTGTTTTTTCGTTCAGAACCGCGCCGCAAACAGGGTCTCTAGGCATTGTCTCGTTCCTCATCCATGTGTGCGCGTTGCGATGCTGTTTAGACTTGGCGTATGTTCTAGTTCTCTTGCGCGGACTCTGTTGTGATTATCAATGATTCTTAATTTGCTATGTCTCCCGATTTTCAGTTGAGTTTCACCTTTGTAAGCGGTGACATTTGCATTTTCAATTTCAACTGTGTCATTGACGGAAAGGGAGTTTATTCTACCGTTCCATAGAGTTAGTTTCACAGTGCCAGTTTCGTCTGTCAGAGTTGCATTGGCAAACACAACATATGTGTTGTATTTTGTCAGAGCTTGCTGTGGTCTTGAAATTGCGAGAACACGAGCTTTCAAGCTGATTCGCTTCATTCCAGCCTTCAAATCCTTAATTTTATGGCATGTCACTGTCTTAGCATTTTTCTTCTTCATTAGAGCGTCTTTCTCACGTTCGATTGCGTATGCAAACCGTTTCAGCGGAGCTGTTTCCTTCAGAAGGTGCCCTGACATCGGAAATTGCGCAACTACCTTGTAATGTGTGGTTATAAGAAAAACGGCTCGGCCTCTCATTTTTTCGCGGCACTGGATTGTTAATTGCTTGCACTTGGATCTTCCGTTCTTCCAAGCATGCACAATCTTGTTGAAGAGCTTGTTTGGGTCAATTCGGTGTTTTAGCGAAATTGTTATGAGATACTGGAGAAGCCTCGTATCACGTGTTGAATGGCTCCTGCCTCGAGGTCGTCCTCGCATTGCCCATCTTCTATTTAGCATCCAATTCCGTTCCTAGTTTTCATTTGGTTGTTACCTCGTTTCAATTGTAAGACCTACTGTTAAAGGGTTTCCATTGGATTGTTGGGTGCACGTTACAAAGAAAGGGGTCGTTTTTTGCTCATAGAAGGAGAAACCCAACAGTTGACCTTATGGAGCAGTATATAAGCTTCCGTGAGAATATATAAGGTGAAATGGGACGTCATGGTCTAGTTGAACATTTTTTGAAGCTGTGGTTGTTAGAGGGACGATGTGTTGAGTGGAGAAGACCTCGTTAGGAAAGCTGAGCTGATTTCAGCGATTAGAGACTATGAAAGTCGGAGAGTTCGAAGGAAGGAGGGATGGGTGGATTTCACAGTTTCGCCTTCGGGGTCAGATGATAAGATTCTAATACGTGTTATAACAGGCGCCAGTTCAGGGGCCGGATATGTTGGTGTGGATACCGTTAAGGAGATGAGTGCGGTGTTGAAGAAGCGGAATTATGATAAGGGTATCCTTATTGGGAAGCGGTTTACAAAAGCGGCTGAAAGTGAGATGGAACATGAAAATATTGAGATGATTTCGGAGAGGATCATGCCTCATTTCAAGCCGGAGCGACTTTACTTGGTGATAAATGGTTGTATTGAGAAATTGTGTAGGGCGAAGTGTGGTCTCGTTCCGGTTAAGGAGTCTGATTGTAAGGGTTATGTTAATGGTCGCTATGTTTGTGATGTTAGGTTGGTTAGTGATAATGCTAGTTTTCATTTTGAGCGTGGTTGGACAGATTTTTTGGACA
>DAOVDC010000074.1 GCA_030669695.1 Candidatus Bathyarchaeota archaeon | reverse complement strand
TCTTGCACCCTGTAGCTTCACCAAGACTTCATCTTTAATCCAACGTTCACCCTGCGTAGTCAACCTGAACTCCGATCTACCAGGATCAGGCTTAAACACTAATCCTCGCTTAGTCATCTCGTTCAAACGTGCAGGCACCATTGACTTGATCCCACCAGAAGCCAGCAACCGCGTAATCTGAGTAGCCGTGTTAGACTTCCCTTCAGAAGCATACAAGGTCAAACCAATCGCCTCATAATGAGTAAGCTTCTCCCGCGTAGTAACAATCGGCCCCTCAGTTGTCAGTTCAATAATTCCCTCCAACCGCGTCTTCAAAGGAGAAACCATCTTAGCAGACACCAAGCCGCTAACCTCACCCATAAACTCAGACGACATAGAACCCAACAAACCCAAAACCTCCTCCACACTCTCGCCTTCAACAACAACCTCGCCGAAACCAGTCTTAACCCTCACCTGAATCTTACCCACTGTTATGCCTCCTTCCACTCAGCCAACAAACAATTTATACAAACACATACAGCACATGCCTTTTTAGAATTTACCACACAAACAAACCCGAACTCACCCAAAACTCACCTAATCCAACATTCTTACCAGACATAACCAGATAACAAATTGAACTCGAAAAACAACCAAGGAACAAAAACAATACAACACACAGTCTAAGAGAACTATTCCGTTTAGAAGCGATGATTTTTGATTAACAAAACTTGTCTGTCCTTTTAGTATATTTTGTGGGTGCCAACTGCCAATAGTTCTATTTCTCTCTTTTCAGGCTTTACTCTGTATATTAACCGATACTTTAGACCCATTTCATATGAGTAGCATCCTTTCCATGCGCCGTGTAGCATGTGACCCTCTTTTGTCGGATCATCGCTAGTTAGTAGCGTTTCTATGGCGGTTTCAACTCTTCGCTTATTCTTTTCACTCAGCCTTTTATAACCTCTCTTAAAAGTCCCTGTAAACTTAGCGGTCCAAAAAGCGCTCATTTCTAAATCCCAGAGCTTGTACATCAAGCTTGTTGTAAAATCGGGTTAAGACCTTAGCCACTCTAGCGCCTTTTTGGTGTTTCGGAACCTGATAACCTTTCCTTCGACAATCTCCTTCAAACCTTCAGCTATGTCAGCTTGAAGCTCCTTGCTGGACATAACCTCAAGTGTTGCCCAGATTTCATCTTCTGGAATACCTTCTCTCATCGCCTTTATTACGAATCTGACCATCTCGTTAAAGGTCTTCTTTTCAATAAGCAAAGCTGCCTCAACCATCACAGATTCCTCAACATCTACTTAGACTTTCCCGAATATATCAATTTCCAACTTCAAAATATATGGCGGAGAAGTTTATCGACTGGCTGGCTGAGGCTGCTTCTAAGGTTAGGGATATACGGATTTGCTTTAATATCCTGCTTACTGCTGGACTCTTGGCAGAGTATGAGAGAAAAACAAAACTAGAACATGAACATTTTAAGAACGTAACAAAAACAAACAACACGTTAAAAACGCAAAAACTTTCACCAAAAACCTATTTGAAGCCTAGTTGAACCATACAGAGAGGGGGTAGAAACCGTCACACACGCACGCAACCCCTCTCGTAGACGAGGCTATACCCGTCTCTCTGTCTCACACGCCCACACTTTTTCTCACCCGCTTACTTAACAAACTCTTCTAAACGCTTCTTCAAAACTTCGCCCACCAACTCAGCCTTCACTCGTCCTCTGAACCTCTTCATGACCAAACCCATCAAAACACCAAACGCACCCATCTGCCTTTCCTCCACAAGCCTCTTATTCTCTTTAATCAACTCGTCCACAACAGTCTCAAGCTCTTCACGCGAAAGCATCACCAACCCAAGACTCTTAACAGCATCCTCAACCACCGCACCTTCGTGCCCAGCCAACCAAGTCAAAACGTCAGGAATAGCCTCCTTAGCCAAACGCCCAGAACCAACAAAGCCAAACAAACGCTTGAACTGCTCATCCGTAACCCTTTCAACTTCAACTCCGTCACGCTTCAAAGCCTTCAAAGTCTCCGTCAACGCAACAGCCACAACGGTCGCGGAAACCCCGGTCTCCTCGACTATGGTCTCAAAAAGGTCGCCATACTCCAAATCAAGAGCTTGCCTCGCAAGCTTCGCGTTAAGTTTATACTCTCTCATCAGCCGACTCATCTTCTCCTCAGGCAACTCGGGAACACAAGCGCGCAGTTTTTCAACATACTCATTCGACAACTGAATCGGGGAAACATCGGTCTCCGGATACATCCTAGCAGCACCAGGTCTCGGCCGCAAATACCGAGTAGTCCCGTCCGGATTGGCTCCTCGCGTCTCCTCAGGAACCGCCTTAAGAGCCTCTCTTGCCCTCCTAGTTACAGCTTTCAAAGCATCCGTCGCGTTCTCCAAAACGTCAGCGACAAACACAATGGCATCCTGCGGCTCTACCTTCATATGCCTTCTTAGCTCGTTAACTTCCTCCACCGTAATCCCGTACGCAGGCAACTCATCCGTGTGAAAGAGGCCGCCAACCCTACCCCAGAAATGGGCGATACCAGCCATCTCAGACCCAAGTCTCATCTCAGGTGCAAGCTCTCTTTCAAGCAAACCAGCAAACTTGGGCAATCTAACAGCCAAAACCCGTTTCCCCTGATCTAAAGCCTTTCGAATAACCCGACATTTCGTTTGCTCAAAAATAGAAGAAACGTCGACAAACTCGGCTTTAACGTCCTTCTCCGTCGCATTGCGCTCTTTCAATTCGCCTCGTATTTTGAGAAGACCCAGTTGACGCTGAACTTCGTATTCAACAATTTTCGACACCAATTCAAGTTCTTGAACACCTTTTATCTCGATTAACGCTCCGTCTCGAATGGACACGTTCAGGTCTTGACGGATCGTTCCTAGGCCTCGCTTAACCTTTCCCGTAGCCCTTAAAATTCGCCCGATGACTAGGGCGGTTTCTTTCGCCTCTTGAGGAGAATAAATAACGGGAGCGGTTGCAACCTCGACGAGGGGGATTCCGAGGCGGTCGATGCGGTATCGAATGATGGAGCCGTCTTCTCCCGTCTTTCTGGCGGCGTCTTCCTCTAGGCTTATGTGTTGAATTGGAATTTTTTTTCCTTTGATGTCTATTTCTCCGTTTAAGGCTACGACGCATGTTCTTTGGAATCCGGTGGTGTTTGACCCGTCTATGACGGCTTTGCGCATCACATGGATTTCATCTACGGGTTTTGCTTTCATCATGAGTGCAGTGGTTAGAGCGATTTCAACTGCTTCTCGGTTAAGGTTGTGAGGTGGTTCTTCATCCATTTCTACGAGGCATGACGTTTCTTTGTTGGCTTCGTAGAGTATTTTTACGCCTTTCTGAAATTCGAAGAGGGCTGCTGGATCTATTTGGCCTAGCTCGCTTTGGGTAGGTCTCAGCCTTCTTAGAAACGTGATTTCAGGGTCTTCTTTGAAAAGTTGGGGCTTGCAGGGGCAGAATAGTTTTGTTTTGGTGTCTAGTTGTTGGTGTATTTCTAGTCCTGCTTTTAATCCGATTTTTGAATAGTCTATGGTCATGCTGTTTCCTCTGCTTGTGTTCTCGGTGAGATTTCGTTGGCTACGTTTGTGAGAAGAAGGCTCTTAGCTTCCGCAATGTCTTTCGTTTGTCCTAGAACCCACATGAGCTTCACCAAGGCTGTTTCAGGCAGCATATCTTCAAGGGGAACTACTCCAATGGCTAGAAGGTCTCGACCTTGATCGTAGACGTTCATTCCTAGGCGTCCCCAGATGCATTGAGAGGTCATGGCAACGATTACGTTGTTTTCGATGGCGTTTCGGATGGCTGAGAAGCAGTATTTGCCTACGTGGCCTAACCCTGTTCCCTCGAGAATTATGCCTCTGTAGCCTTCGTTAACGTACCATTCAACAATGTTAGGATCTAAGCCTGGATAGAATTTGACAAGTGCTGCTTTTTCGTTGAAGTTTGGTTTCAAGATGAGTTTCTGCGAAGAGCTTCGTTTACGATAGTTTTTGATCAGCATTTCGATTTGTCCGTTTTTCATTCTGGCAAGTGGCGTGGTGTTGATTGATTTGAACGTGTCTCGGCGGCTTGTGTGGCATTTTCTAACTTTGGTTCCTCGGTGGAATATGATGGTTTTATCTGATACTGTTTCGTGCATGGCTACGGCTACTTCTGCGAATGAAGCGTTGGCGGCTGCTTCAACTGCTCCTATCAGGTTGGTTGCTGCGTCTGAGCTTGGGCGGTCTGCGGATCGTTGGGAACCCACCATTATAACGGGTACGGGCGGGTTTTGTAGCGCGAAGCTTAACGCGGCGGCGGTGTAGCCCATCGTGTCGGTTCCATGTGCGACTACAACTCCTGCTACGCCGTTTTCTATGTGTTTGGCTGTAACCTTTGCTGTTTTTGTCCAGTGTTTTGGGGTGATGTTTTCGCTGAATAGGCTG
>DAOVDC010000030.1 GCA_030669695.1 Candidatus Bathyarchaeota archaeon | reverse complement strand
AATTTTTTGTACTTTTTTTACCCCTCGTCTTTTGTTTTATGAGGGGTAAGTTTTCGATTGATTTCTGACCCCTCATGCTATTGTAGTGTATACTCGATTTCGACTACACATAGTCTGTATTCTCTATAGGTTCCTTCCTTTCCTTATAGTAAATAGATAGTACCTAAATCCAGTATACAGGTTACAGGTCGTCCGTTAACCGTTGGTCGTCGTTTCGCCCGTACCGTCGTCGTCCAAGTTGGTTGGTTGGATAAAATTTTTATGGAAAAACTGAGTGCGCCTAAGAAATAATGTATTAGAAAGTAAGAAAACTAATAAACGCGAACCCATAAAAGATATTATACAACAAGAAGGATGCAACGTTGGAAAGCAAACCCCGCAAAACAACCATCCACAAGTGCGAATGCAGAACAGACTTTTTGAAAAAGTAGTTGATATAAGGCGTGAAATCCAAATGCGGGGCAACGAGTTTTCAAGACGTAGAGAAGAGAGGAGAGAGAGGGCATACGAATTCTCAAAACGTTATGAAGAATATGCATACGTTCTCGACTATCTTCCTCACGGAAGGGCGGAAGCCAGACATAGATATCGAGCAGGCGCTTTAGTTCAGGTAGTTGGTGAAGAATTTTTCACACTTCTTGAAGCAATCGCAAAAGAAGGTGTTGTCCTAAAGTCATATGACAGAGTCTATGTTGGAAAAAGTAATCGTGAAAAGATCACGTATATCATCGGGAGAATTAACTATGACGAGTTGACATCTAGTGCAAAAATGGAGCTCTTCAGCGTAGTGGAAAAAATTGTGCTGAGTCGTGAAAGCTGGTTTATCAACTTCTTCAACATGGTTCAAGCGCTAACGCCTAGGATGCACGCGTTAGAATTGATTCCAGGCATTGGAAAGAAATACATGTGGCAAATTATCGATGAACGAGAAAGAAAACCCTTCGAAAACTTCGAAGACTTGCAGCAACGCGCCAACATACCCAGCCCCGCTAAACTCGTGACAAAGAGGATTTTAGAGGAACTGCCCGGCGAAAGCAAATATAGATTGTTCACGAGAGCACCGTAGTTGGTACAACTATGAGTCTCCTTCAACGGAC
Source organism: Candidatus Bathyarchaeota archaeon (assembly GCA_030669695.1). The sequence continues at coordinate 6,856 of DAOVDC010000030.1, read as the reverse complement.
AAAGCGACTTATCCACCTTCACAAATTTCTGCCCAAAAAACGCCTAGGACAAAACTTCGCAGTGGACCGTGCCCTTTTGCAGAGAATGATTTCTTACGCGTCTATAAACAAGGAGGACATTGTTTTAGAGGTGGGAGCCGGATTAGGCTTTCTCACCGAACTTCTTTCTCAAAAATGCAAAAGAGTTGTTACTGTCGAAGTTGATTCCAAATTGGTGAAGATACTGAAAGATCAACTTCATGGGTTGCAGAACGTGGACTTGATAGAAGGAGACATACTAAGCGTTAATGTTCCTCCGTTCAACAAGATGGTTTCCACTCCTCCATATTCTATTTCATCTCCTATTCTGTTTTGGCTTTTGGAAAGAGCGTTTGACTGTGCCGTCTTGACTTTTCAGAAGGAATTTGCGGAGAGGATGGTAGGTCGTGTTGGCAGCAAAGACTATGGAAGGCTAACAGTCTCTACATATTATCGGGCTGAAGTGGAGCTCCTAGACTACGTGTCTCGAGACATGTTTTATCCACCTCCAGACGTAGACTCCTCAGTCGTGCGGTTGAAGCCGAGGAAGCCTCCTTTCCGAGTGAGGGATGAAAAAATCTTTTTTGAGCTCGTACGGACATTGTTTACCCAACGAAACAAAAAGGTGAGAAATGCAATTGTTCCTTTTCTGCGCAATCGAGGGATAAAGAAAAAAGACATGATGAAGTTGGCGGATTCCCTACTCTTTCACGATAAAAGAGTGCAGCAGTTGACGCCAGAAGATTTTGGGGCTCTAGCCGATGAGTTCGCCTAAGAAAAAAATTTTCTTCGATAACTCTGTTTTTTACGTTTTGAAGAACGTCTACGAACCTGCCGAGGACTCATTTCTCTTGGCTGAAAACCTCGTTGTGAACCAAAATGATGCTGTGCTGGATGTGGGGACAGGATGTGGAATTTTAGGGATTCTTGCGGCGAAAAAAGCGAAAAAAGTGGTTGCCATAGACGTGAACCCTCACGCGGTTAGCTGTGCCCAAATGAACGCAAAACTCAACGGCGTCGTAGATAAAATGGACATACGACTGGGCAACCTCTTTGAACCCGTAGAAGGAAACGAAAAGTTTAATGTGATAGTTTTCAACGCTCCATATCTACCCTCAGAAAGAAGCGAACAGAAAACATGGATAGAACAAGCTTGGGCGGGGGGACCATCTGGAAGGGAACTTGTCGATCGGTTCATTTCTCAGGCACCAGGTTATTTGATGGAAAAAGGCAAAATCGTCTTAGTTCAATCAACTCTTTCCAACGTTGATGAGACAATACAAAAACTAGGAGAAGAAGGGCTAAGAGCCGTGATTGTAGCTAAAAAGAAGGTTGCGTTTGAAACAATAGTTGTGATACACGCCGAGCGCTAGCCTAGGCAACATTCGACGAAATAAACTTAAAGTTACAATACAACATCTTTTCGAAGGAACGGTTATGAAGCATACAAAATTTTTGGTTATACGGGAAGCCTCAAGTGATGATGTTAACGGTATAATTGAGGTATTAAAAACAATTTATCTACAAGATGAGGCTTGGGCTAGAAAAGCGTTGGAGAAACTTTTAGCAACCGAAAACTACGTGATCCTCGTGGCTAAGCTAGACCGCAAAACCGTCGGCTTCATCGACTACTACATTCTACCGTCGGTTTGGGAGAAATGGAACGAAGCAACCATCAACTACCTTTTCATCCACAAAGACTACCAAGACAGAGGCATAGGTTCAAAGCTGCTGAAAGAGGTTATCAAGCAGACTGATAAAATGGGAATCATAGAACTCCATGTAGGAACCGAGAAAGAAAACAAGCGGGCGATACGTCTGTACAAGAAACACGGTTTCCTGAAGGAGCATTTGTTGTTAGAAAGAGAAAAAGAACAAAAATGAACTATATAGTCAGCTGCAAAACCCGAAAGTGACCTAAACATTCTGAAAGGAAGTATAAATACGAGTACATATTATTGACACTGTGAAACCCTCATTCCACACAATCATTAAAACGAAATATTCCATGAAGTAGTTTCATCACGAATTAGTTAACAGCATCCTCGCACGCTAAAATATTAATAACTCCAAATCGATGTGCAGAAACATGGAAGAGTGCAAGAGACCCAGTTGGAACAGGTATTTTCTTGATCTATGTGAAGCTGTCTCGAAAAGGGCGACATGTGATAGAGGTAGAAGCGGATGTGTAATTGTAAAAGATAAAAGGATTCTAACTACAGGATACGTCGGTTCGCCTGCAGGATTGTCCCATTGTGATGAAATTGGGCATGACATGCGTAAGGTTTTTGATGACACTGGAAACGTTACTCAACATTGTGTACGAACATTACACGCAGAACAAAATGCGATAATCCAAGCTGCGAAATTTGGGGTATCTATAGACGGAGCGACACTTTATTGTAAAATGGTTCCATGCAGGCCTTGTGCAATGATGATTATCAATTCTGGTATCAAGCGCGTAGTTGCGGAAAAACATTATCACGCTGAAGCAGATACTGTGAAAATGTTCAAGGACGCAGGGATCGGGCTCATTGTAATGAGCGACGAAGTGGAAAAATACGACAGACAATGAAAAACTACCAGACAAATAAAATCCTAAAGAAATCTATTATCATGACAAGTTAAGTTAACAATATCATAGATTCATAATTTCAATAAAGAATGGTGCTAACAAATTCTTTAAATACCGCGGACTTTGTAAGCTGAGGGGAAAAGCCATGAAGGCACACAATTATCGAAGGGTGAAAGGGCAACCCTATACGAGAAAGAAGTATATGCGAGGCTTTCCCCCGCCGAAAATTACCAAATTCACCATGGGCGACCCTGCAAGTACTTTTGAGTATCAAGCCTCTTTGCTCGCCCAAAGAGAAGTCCAAGTACGCCACAACGCGTTAGAAGCGGCCCGTATAGCAACCAACCGTTTGCTATCGGAAAAATTGGGAAAAAACTACTGCTTACAAATTATGCCGTACCCACATTGTGTACTTCGAGAAAACAAAATGATCTTTGGGGCACACGCAGATCGACTGCAAGATGGAATGAAAAGATCCTTCGGCAAGCCCATAGGAACCGCTGCACGAGTGAAACCAAACCAGGCGGTTATAATAGTAAATGTAAATGAGGATGGCCTTGAAGTTGCAAAAGAAGCATTAAAGCGTGGGAGCGCCAAATTACCAACGCCCTGTAAGGTGTTTATTGAGAAAGGACCAGAAGAAAAGTGAAAATGAATTACGTTGTAGATATTAACGATCCATCTGCCTCTGATGGGAGGGTAACGGGTGGAAAAGGATCTAACCTAGCTAAACTAGTGGGAATTGTAGGCGAAGAAAATGTGCCTCACTCGATCATGGTTACCACCAAATTCTCTAAAGTTCTACTGAATAATGAGCGAATAATTGAATCGGTTGAAGAATTAGACGAAAAACTCAATGAAGGCGATGAGAAAACTGCAGAAAAAATCGCAGCTAGACTGGAAGAAGAAATTGAAAACATGGAAGTACCCGAAGAACTATCCAATGCTCTCATCGACAGAGTTAACTCTATGAAACAAGATACAAAAAGACACAGAGTTGCTGTTAGGAGTTCTGGTGTTACTGAAGATTTACCTACTGCTGCCTTTGCCGGTCAATTCGAAACTTACCTGAATGTTCCACTTGACTCCAACGTGATTAAATATGTGTTAAAATGCATTGCATCTGCTTATGGTTGGAGGGTTGTGGACTACAGAAATGATTTGAGAAAAAAACGCCTTCTAGACATTTCTGAAGTCGAACTCGTTAAGGAAGGAATCTTGTCTGTTATAATTCAAGTCATGATTGACTCTGAAAAGGCTGGAGTTGCCTTTTCCATAGATCCTGATACAGGTAATAGAAACGTTGGCGTCATCCAAACAGTTTATGGTCTTGGAGAAATGATAGTTCAAGGAAAAGAGAACGCTCCTTGGACAGCTTTCATTAAAAAACCTGAAGTGAAAGTGCTCGGTACGATAGCTCCTCTAAAACCGCAAAAAAAGATGCTCATTTTTGATTCTAATACTGGAAAGAATGTAGAAGTCCCTGTAAAAGCCGATGATCCAAGAGTCTTGACATTAGATGAAGCAAAACAAGTTGCAGAGTTTGTAACAAGGATTGAAGAGACATACGGCAAACCGATGGACATTGAGTTTGCAGTTGAGAATGGGAAAGTGCACATCACCCAAGCTCGACCTGAAACCGTTCATACCACGAGAACAACTCTAACTCTGTATAAACTTAAAGGGACGCCAAAAATAGAACCGACCTATACTGGTATAGCCGTAGGAACAAAAATCGCAATAGGCTCAGTTGTTAAAGCCTTGGATCACATTGAAGCGAAAAGGCAAGTTGAAACCCAGAATGAAAAAGGAATAAGACCTATACTAGTAACTTCCATGACTACTCCTGATTGGGAAGTCGTGATGAATCTAGAAAAAGTCTCTGGAATAATATGTGAGAAGGGGAACAGAACCTCACACGCGGCTATCGTTTCGAGAGAAAGAGGAATACCATGTGCTGTGAGCGTTTCTAACGCCCTCAAACTAAAAGATGGAGGCGAGATTACTCTCGACTGCTCTTTAGGAGAGGCTAGAATTTACAGCAGAGTTTTGCCGTTCGAGGTGCAAGAAGTAGAGTTGAAAGAAATCCCTGAGACTATTACTAAAGTTCTGGTGAATATAGGTTCTCCAGGTGAAGCCCTGAAGGTAAGTCAATTACCTTCAAAAGGGAGTTCGTTGGTCAGAATAGAATTCATAGTTGCTAGTGCAGATATGCATCCTGTTTTTGCTTTGAAGGCTGACAGACTTGGCTACGATAGATGGGCCGATGATATGAAACAAAAATATCCGGGCATAAAATCTCTTTCTCAAGAATACGTAGAAAGACTCAAGACTGGAATTTCGATAATTGCTTCTGCATTTCATCCAAGAAATATAATAGTTAGATTCAGTGATTTCAAGACGAATGAGTATTCCGGACTCCCTGGAGCCTCGCATTATGAGATCACTTGTGATTGTGGCAAAAGTATATCTTTATCAAAACAGGATAGATGCCCAATTTGCGACTCAAACAAGATTGAATGTAATAAAATCGAGCTGGAGTTTGTGGAAAATAACCCAATGCTCGGGTTCAGAGGAGCTTCAAGATACATCAGTGAACTTTTTGCTGAAGCATTCAATCTGGAACTAAAAGCTTTCACTGGAGTTCATAAATCGAACCTGACTAATGCTATACCGATGGTTCCATTTGTAAGGACGATCGACGAAGCTGAAAAAGTCACTAATATGATTAGAAAATCCTTCAAAGACGCCAACTTGAAAATGCCAAGAATGATTTTCATGGCAGAGGTTCCTAGCGTTTGTATCACTCCCAAAAAGTTTGGTGCCTATTGCGACGGCTTCAGCATAGGTAGTAATGATTTAACCCAACTGACTCTAGCTATCGACAGGGATTCTGAGGTTTTGGCATGGGAATTTGATGAGTCAAACCCCGCAGTGAAAAAGGCTATAGAGATGTTGTGTGAAGGAGCCCATTCTATGGAACCCGTTCGTTCTGTTGGCATCTGTGGACAAGCACCGAGCGATTTAGGAAAAGATTTCATAAAATTCCTCGTAATACATCTCGATTCAATCGGCGTCAACCCTGACAAAGTTGTTGAAACTCTGTTGGTTGTGAAAGAAATAGAAGATGACTTGAGGGATCTTGTAGAAAAACATGACAAAGATCCTGTAAAGATTTCTAGGGATTTAGTAATAAGCGAAGTCAATGCTAATTATTTGATAAAGAAATTATCTGAGACAAGTTAATTTCATCGCGTAAGTGCAATTGAAAAATATAGAAGACTTGAGGCGGCACAAAACTGCATGCATACAATATGGTGTGGTATTGCCGAAAGTTGCAGTAGTGATTGCTGACAAGGGTGACGCATTGTGTCATTTGACAACTCTTGTGAGAGGATATAACAAGTCGAGCTGGTTTGGTGTGGGAAACTCAACCAAAACCCTGAATGGTGGTGAAATGCTTACACTCAATTGTCCCTAATTGCAATATCATTTATTTCTTTCAAGTGAATATTTTTCGTCCTGATGATTTGAGTGTGTTATTATGAAAAAATTCGATTTTGAAGAAGAGAGAGTGAAGGAGGAAATAGAAAGGCTTGAAGCAAGGCGGGTTCTTATTCAGCTTCCTGAAGGATTAAAGCAAGAAGGTTCAAGACTTGCAGCTGTAATCGAAAAGACTGGGGCAGTTGCAATTGTTTCGGCTGATCCATGTTATGGCGCCTGTGATTTAGCCACGCTTGATGCTGAAAGTCTAGACGTAGACTTGATTGTACATTATGGTCACAGTGAAATGATGAAACAGAAACGGGTGCAAACGCTGTACATTGAAGCGAGGGCGAAAATCAGCATCAAAGGAGCAGTGAAAAAAGCAATACGACTACTTGAAGATTATACAAGCATCGGGTTAACAACCACAGTTCAACATGTCCACGTGCTCAACGAAGCAAGAGAGTTGCTTCTGAAAGCAGGAAAAACAGTCACGATCGGAGATACTAGGCAATCAAAATACGCTGGACAAGTGATCGGCTGTGATTTCAGCAACGCCCAATCGATTTCAAAAGACGTGGACGCGTTCCTTTTCCTAGGGGGCGGCAGATTCCATGCTATCGGTGTAGAGTTAGCCACTGGAAAGCCCACGATAATTGCTGATCCCTATGAAAATAGAGTCCATTCTGTTCACGACGAAGTTTTAAAGGTACTCAAAAAGCGATGGGCAAGCATTAGCAAAGCAAAAGAGGTGGAAACCTTCGGAGTGCTAATTGG
>DAOVDC010000073.1 GCA_030669695.1 Candidatus Bathyarchaeota archaeon | reverse complement strand
TTTCGTCGGCTTAAAGCCCATGGACCGTAGTTTTTCGGCTACTATTACTGGTCCTGCTCCTTCGCTGTTGAACCAAATCTTCAAATAGGTCTTCATTTCAATCCTCCTCAGATTTCACGATTTGAACAAAGCCAACACAGTTAACTATTGATTGCATGCATTAATTATTTTCGCAAGAGCGACACTGCATGCATGCAAAATTTGTTGGGCATGTAAAAATCAATTATAGTTTATGTATGAAATAGATTTGAAGGGTTAACTTGGTTGATGCATTTGTCAATTTTCAACGGGGTAGCAACCAATGGTTGAGGAAAAGAGTAAAGCCTTGGAGAAGGCGTCTCTACACCACCGAGCTGAGAGGTATGCTGTCTACGTCATAGTTGACGCTGTCTTCGGGTTGTCGCTGGGATTAGGTGCATTTTCTCTGATGGAGCTACCTATAACAAATGCAAATGATCTGTTTATAGCGATCGGATTCTTCGTTTTTCATACGTCATAATTTTCATGTCTTGGATGGGCATACGCGTGTACTTCGAAGATTACATTGTTCACGGAGGCATAAACATGATCCTATTCTTCACTGGTTTCTTCATCGCCATCATGCCTTTGCCAATACGCATAATACTAATGCAACTCATAGAGCCAACATCCTCAGTCCTTCTTGAGGTAGCATTTATGCTATATCCCCTGTGTTTAAGCGCTATAACACTGACTATGGGTATACTCAGTTTCGCATTCTCAAAACAGAACTGGAAAGCCGCTCCCTGGAAGAATTTTGTGCATCTCCTAACCGAGGGAGCCATGTCCTTCGTGATGGGTCTTGTATTCCTGATTTCAGCATTTCATGTCATATGAAAACTCAATCAAAGATGTGTTGGATCCGAACATCATCCAGATACTACCACCTACAATAGCAAACCTACCTTTCAAAGTTGGATTCTGATTCTTGGGCGGCATCATTCTGGCCACGCCAGCATACATAATAACCAGGATCCTACTATGGCGGAAAAAGTCGAGCATGCTTACAAGTGAGTGAGATCACCTGTGCGCTCGCGAATCTGTAGACGCATGCATACACCCGATTTTCGTGCGGACGAAAACCTCAAGAAAACGTGAATAACACTACAAAACGCTTTGCAGTGTCCATAGAGTTAAGTGAAAAGTGCGGGGGGTGGGATTTGAACCCACGAAGGCCTTCGCCACGAGGTCCTAAGCCTCGCTCCTTAGACCAGGCTTGGAAACCCCCGCCACACCTACTCTTAAGGTATGAACCAAAAATAAAACATTTCCAAACTCCCCCCACTGTAGAGAGCGCCTCGCGCATACGCATATATCACAAAACTCTTTAAACACCTGAGAAACCCTAAAATATTTGTCAGAGCCTCGGTGGCCTAGTTGGTAGGGCATCGCCTTGGTAAAGTTCCGAAAAGGCGGAGGTCGCGGGCTCAAATCCCGCCCGAGGCTCCACCCTCACACACTTTATATACGTAACGTGACAAAATCATGATGTGTTGTAGAGGGAACCACTGTGCCCTTTGACCTCTGGCTTTGGCCCTACATAATCCTCGCGGTAGCAGCAGTTTCAGTGGCTTTAATCACATTTTACGCAATGAGAAGTGGAGAAAAGAAAAAGAAAGAACCGCTGGAAACGCCTGAAGTCGCTGAAAGGTGGCCACAGAGAATAGAGCACACTGTAACTGCGGATGAAACTCAAAGGGCGCAGAAAGAACTCAAAATGTTGAATCTGGAAAGGGAGATTCTCAGTTATGCCATACGTCGTCTTTATGAGGCTCAAGTAGAGGGAAAAATAAGCGAAGAAGAGCGAGACCTCCTAGCGCAAGGATACAAAGATAGAATGATGAAAATCAAAGACTTGATGTCCCGAGACGAATCAGTCGTTGCCTTACACGAGCTAGAAGCGATGCAAGGAGACCTCACTAAATTGTTTAATGAACGCTTTGACGAACTGAACAAAAAGATTGAGGATGTAAGGTCGCACCTCGGAGTAGAACTGGTAGAAGAAGCACCCATTCCCGCTCCAGCTCCAATCCCCACACTGCCAGAAAAAAAGACGAAAAGAGAACGTAAACGACCTTCACGTCCAAGCAAAACTGAGGCTGAGAAAAGGATTGAAGAGATTACAGCCGAGGTGGAGAAGGTTTTGGAAAGGCTGGGACAGATCGAGGTTGAGGCGTGAAAACGTGGGCTGGAGAGAAGAGGCTAAGAAAAAAGCGTCCTTAGAAGCGGTGAAACATATCAAAGACGGCTTCACAATTGGATTAGGCAGTGGTAGCACGGCTGCCTACGCCATTCAAGAGATAGGGAAAAGAATTCAACAAAGAAAACTGCGGATTCTAGGAGTCCCAACGTCTCATCAAACCATGATGCTGGCGGTACACTGTGGCATCCCCATAACAACATTAAATGAGCACCCACAATTGGATCTGACGATAGATGGTGCAGATCAAATCGACAGAAAACTAAACCTAATCAAGGGAATGGGCGGAGCATTAACAAAAGAAAAAATCGTTGCCTCAGCCACAAAGCAATTTGTAATAGTGGCCGACGAAACAAAACTGACAGAAAAACTAGGAGCGAATTGCGCGGTACCTGTTGAGGTGTTACCGTTTGCTCTGCCGACAGTTATGTTGAAAATGCAAGAGAAGGGAGGGAAACCCGTTTTGCGAGAAGCGAAAGGCAAGGTTGGACCTGTTGTGACGGACAACGGCAACTTCATTGTCGATGTCGCCTTCGGACCTATCAACACACCAAAAGAACTGGATTCAAAGCTGAAATCAATTCCCGGCATAATTGAAACAGGATTATTTGTTCAAATGGCTGATATTGTTTACGTGGGTACTCGCGTCGGAACAGTTCAGAAGCTGGAAAGCAAATAACCGCTATGCATAAACAGTTAAATCTTTGCTACGCCAAATGCATTTTGATGAAGACATGGATAGCCGGGGTAGCCTAGCCTGGTTTGGGCGCCAGACTCATAATCTGGAGAGCACATCTCTTATTAAGGGGCCCAGAAGTCGCGGGCTCGAATCCCGCCCCCGGCACCAACGAAACTTCAAGGTATGAAAAACCGAAAAAGCACGAGGGCCAAACGAGTATTTGATTTTTCGTGTGTGCAAGTCTTAAGAAAAGAAGAATGAGCGATAGTGAAGAAAATCTTATTAACGATTCTTCTGCATAACGTTTCCATCCAATTGTTCAGAAGATAAAATGGAGAAATGAGAAAATGAATATGGTCACAAAGAGGTTTGCATTGGAAAAAATCTTAATATTGGCTATGATTTTGATGATCAGCAGCGCCTATGTTGTTGTTTCAACTAAGGCCCACGCACCCGGCTTCGAAATCTACTCGCCTTGGGCATCCAGCCCTCCAACAATCGATGGAACAATCGCACCTGGAGAATGGGAAAACGCATGGACTGCAGATATCACAAACACAGGGATACTATCAAACGTTACGCTGTACGTTATGAACGATGCGAGATATCTTTACATCGCTGTCGAAGACGAAAATGACACAACCTTACTTCCAGATAGCGGAGCACAGCTAGGCATATACTTCGATGATGAACCAGCAGGGGCACACGATGGAGCTTGGACGCATACGGAATGCCCAAGTGGCGAGGGAAACTTCTGGCTGAACCCGGGCACAAGCTCTCCTCAGTTTAGCGGAATCAGACAAGGTGCAATAAGATGCCCTGTTGTGAGTCCTGTATCCGGCGTATTGAAAGAGTTTTCGAACGCGAGTGGGCATGTGCAGTATGAGGTTGCAATAGATTTGCAAGAAAGCCCGTTAAAGGCAGATACGTTAAAGGGTGACACGTTCGGTTTCAGAATATACGTTAACGACGTAGATGCAGCCAAGTTTGATGGCTATTGGCCGTTAGGCTCTTCTTGGACTGATCCATCTACATACGGAGATTTGACTCTATCTGGACTCCATGAAAGACTAGACGCCTTACTGACTGACATCGAAACCTTGAAGAACGACATCGAAGGAGTTAACGCAACCATTGCGGACATGCTAGAAGAAACGCTGAGCTCAATGGAGAATGACATTGACGCCATAAACACAAAAATAGCTAGCATGAATGAAACCCTCAGTACAATTGAGAGTGATGTTGAAACTATCAAGGAACAAACGACTCTTGGAGCATTTGATTTGGGCATAATCACCATGATATTTGCTCTCATAGCTGCTATTGGTTCCATAGCTTCAGTGATTCTGTCTCGGAGAAAAACTTAGGCTTCCCAAAGTCACAATCTTTTTTTATAGAACGTGCAGAGTGCTGTCAATACGAATTTGGAACATGCCATCCTCACACTTGCAAAACAAGAAATGGAGCCTCCGCCGGGATTCGAACCCGGGGTCTTCAGCTTACAAGGCTGACGCCCTAACCGACTAGGCAACGGAGGCCACAATAGACATTTAAACCCTTTAAGATTGTTTAAATTAAACCGTTCGGAAGATAAATATTAAGAAATCGCC
>DAOVDC010000097.1 GCA_030669695.1 Candidatus Bathyarchaeota archaeon | reverse complement strand
GTCGAAGATTTTTTGGGCACCCACTGGATCGATAAAAGATGTTGGTTCATCAAGAATCATTACGTTTGGCTGCATCGCGAGTACACATGCAATGGCTACACGCTGTTGCTGTCCTCCAGAAAGCTCGTGCGGCGGTCTCTCTCGAAGGTCAGTTATGCCGGTTATTTCAAGAGCCCAGTCAACTTGTTTTCTAATATCACTTCTGGGTATCCCGAGGTTTTCAAGTCCAAAAGCCACGTCTTTTTCAACAGATAATGCGAAGAGCTGGTTTTCTGGGTTCTGAAAAACGAGGCCAATATGCCGAGCAAGCTCATAGATTGAATGTTCACCCACCTTGAGACCTGTGACTACCACGTTTCCTTCAAGTTTTCCACCATAAAAATGAGGAACAAGTCCGTTAAAACATCGACATAAAGTTGTCTTCCCACAACCGCTGGGACCCGTGAGAACCACAAATTCTCCTTGTTCAACCGTTATAGACACGTCTTGAAGAGACAATTTTGTCCCAGCTGGATACATGTACGTTAGGTCTGTTGTTTCAATGATCGCCATGTCTTCGCGCGCCCATCTATTTGCCAAATATCCGTTTCACTTAAGAGTAGCTACTTAAAAAAGGGTTACTTCAGCTTCTCTTTTAAAAGCCTCATACAACGCTTAAGGCTTGCCTCTACATTGCCCATCCCATTAGCCCCTGCTGACACCGAGTGCCCTCCACCCATGCCGTGGAGGTATTCACCGAGAGGTTTAGCTATGTCCCGACCCAGATGTACCCCTGTTTTTTCGTGGAAATCACGGCTTGATCGCAAACTGATTTGAATCTCACCCTCTCTCTGACCTGCAACAACAGCTACATGAGCTCCTAATCTAATCAAGGCCCTTGCAGCTGAAGCTTGGTAGGCGCCAACATGGGAAAGCGCGATCAGCCACTTCCCCATTTTCAGCAGCTTTGCGCGTCGACTCGCCTTAAGCCGTGCTACGCGTTCTGAATCGTTCATCGGCAAAGAAAGCAGAGGCAAGGCTTCTTGGGCATTCACCCCCGCGTCGATGAGATCAGCTACAGTTTTAAGCGTGGCAGAGTTGGCCAAAATGAAGTGTCGGGTGTCAAACGCTATTCCGAGGAACAAAGCTTTAGCCGCGGGTTCTTCTAGCTTAACCTCCGCTTCCTTGAAGAACTGGTACACAATCTCGCACGTGGACGCGGCTTTTTCGTCACTCACGGATATCGTTGCGAGACGTTCCGTTTCAGGATGACGCGCATGATGGTCAATCACGATGAGTGGAGAGTCAGATGTCCTGACTCGTTCAGCCCATTCATCCAGCTGCTGAATGGTGTTGGTGTCTAATAACACAATAACGTTTGCTTCTTCAATACGTGGATGCGTTGTCAGTTTTATGGGCAATGACTTTAGCATAAATTTGGTAAGTCTGCTAGGTCCTTGGGCCGCTGCAATTTCAACGTTTAATTTAGGTCGTAGGTGCTTCAGTAGTCTGGAGAAGGCAAATGCTGCGCACACTGCGTCTGGATCAGCGTTGTGATGGCACAATAAAACGATCAACTTAGTATTGTGTTCGTCTATAAGGGTCATTATTTTGTGGATTTGCATGTAAGCGCCCTCAGATATCTTTCAATAGATGCGAAGGCTTCTTCTGTAGCTTCGTTGGCCAGCCTTTTAACATCACAATTTTTCATAAGGGGCGATAAGGTGACTCCTACGTCGACATTCACGGTAACTGGCTTTATCCCCTCGGTGTCAATGGTTATGTCAAGGGTAGAAATTCTATTTGAAGGAACCTTTGACAGGATATGTTTTCTCGCCGCCTTTTCTGCAATTTCGCAAAGCTCTTCCACCTGTCCAGAAGTAAGTTCAGGTAAACCTATTTCTTCCAAAAAACTTTCATCCTATGGAGGTGGTGGCGAAAGCGGGCGTAGGTCACGTTGCAGTTTCGTCTGCAAATCTTTCACTTGGGTCCGTAGCCGTCCCTCCTGTTTACCAAGAACGTTAATCCTCATGTTAAGGAGGTCTTTCCGTTCATTCAGTTCGGTTGTTACCTTACCTTTCTTCGCCTTCACTAGAAGCGAACCAATGGACTTGTAAATTGTCGCGGAGTCGGTCAGTTTGTCCAATTCGCTTAACGCATGCTCCACCTCAGTAAACTCCAACTCAAGCTGCTGCTTCTGCGTTAGAACCGCCTGCAATGTCTGCTGTAACTGCTGAAGCCTCAACAACCGCTGTTGAACTTGAGGTGGAAGCCTAGAAATGTCCTCGCTCATCACAATTCCTCAAACCGTCGTTTCTCAACTCTGTCTGCATTATAACGTCGCGTTAATTAAGCGTTTTCACGTAAGACATCATCTGCAGCTAGTTTGCAGGTTAGAACAGAACCCATATTTTGAAACGTATCATCTTATCTATCGGCAAATTGAAGTTTATCAACAGATTTCAATACTGTTTTCGTTAAAAAAACCCAACGAAGGAAAGAGTTTATGGCAGCTCTTAAAGCGGACGTGTCTTCCGCCTCAAAGCGTATTATCAACTTTTTTCCTCTGCCTTCGATATAGACTCTAGAGCGACGGGTAGATATCGTTCTAGTCTCAGGTCGTAATGCCTTGAGCATGATTTTTGACTGCTTTTGAGATGGAAAATCTAAGTGGACAACCGCGTGAGCTCTCATTTTCGAGTTTCCCACATCACCTGCGATATGGTAACACGAGGACCTATTTCAATCCTTTGTGCGTACACATCCTAATTCTCGCTACTTTTTGGTTGCGACCGTATCCACTGTAAAAAAGACAAAAAATCTCTTTATCTGGGGAACGTAGGTTCATGGATCTACCAAGTACCAGATTCGCTTATAGGGATAATCTCGCCTGGTTTACCTCTTGGAACTTCACAGACAGCATCAAAAAGCAACATTTTTGTTGCAAAAATAATAATAACTCGGTCAGCACTTGATTTAAGAGCTTTTTCAGCTATTCCATCAAGATTCAACTTGCCCTGACTAATTCAGACAGCATCAGGTATCAAACGTTCAACATCATGACAAAAGCGTTTTATCCTCTTCGTCGGCCTCCGAGAGGTGATTAGTAAGATCACTCTCTTTCCTCTGCAACGAGAACCTCCGGGGTTTCTGGAGATGGTAGCCCCTTAGCTGAACGCTTCGCTATGATGCCAAGCTTTG
>DAOVDC010000058.1 GCA_030669695.1 Candidatus Bathyarchaeota archaeon | reverse complement strand
GGAATAGCTCCATTGACTTCTATGGGTTGCGTCACTTTCTCGCAATTGTATCCATGAGCACGGAAGAAGGCTCTTACGTCTTCTTCGAACTTAGCCCTATAATGACGCTTTTGATGTTCCTCCCACATCTTGTAGAAGGTATAGAGAAAAGTTTCAATGTGCATTTGTCTGGGTAAGAGGCTAATAATGGAATCCACAAAAAGATCTTCATCATCTCCTCCATTCCAAGGAGATTTGCAGAGTTTGTAAACGTCCTTCAAACCAAATACCCGAAAGAACTCACGAACAGAAAGACCGCAAACACGCGTAAAAGCTATAACCATGACTTCAGGGTCTTTGGCAATGAGTTCTCGTAATTCATTTTTAGTCATGCAACCGAAGTTAATTATTCCCTTATCATTATCAAAAAGATTGTCAGGAAGATTGCGCAGGAGAACCTCGGCTCGTTGGATCAGTTTGTCGAGTAAAGCGTAAAGTCCAGGGAGTTCCTTAATGTTAGGTCGAGGCCAATCTTTCAACTTGGAATCTCCATTAGAAGTTTAAATTTTGAGGAACAGGTAGCTTTTTGAGCGTGTTCGACTGCACCCGAATGAAATTATTGGCAGCACGTTGACAATTTAATAGCAGCCAGTTTCTAGCCGTTTCACTGCTTAGGTAATCAAATAGACTAGACAAGATTTTTGGATTCTTGGGTGCAAAGTAATACACACTGTGTCTAGGCACTATATCGCCTTCCCTATCTAGCGAGAATAGAGGCTCTTTTGTGATGTCCTTACAAAGGATTTTTGGTTGAAGAATGTCTTTCATTGGGGGATTTTCATGAAAGGCATACCATCTACGTTTTCCTTTTACCACACAATATCTGGATGTAAGATTTTCCTTGTAATTAAGAAGATAATCTCTAAGTTCCCCGAGCATTTCCTCAGGTATTAAGCGGCCACATCTGTCGTAAGGGACAAGTATTCTATCAGAAACCGTAACACCTTCGGATGTGATTTGTTTTCCGCTGATTGTAGGATGTGAGAAAGGTTTCAAGCCTTCTGGAACTTCATCTGCAGGAATAACGAAGATGCTGTCTCTACCAGTGGCTACACCACAACTAATGCGCAGACATATATCTCCTAGACGCATTTCCGTTTTCAATGGGGAGATTGAACCTCGAATTGTTGAAATCCATGGAGAACCGTCTGATGGAAGCATGACACTGGCCTTTGCACCATCTCGATAGATAATTGTCGTCGTTGCTTTTCTTGTACCATCGTCGATTGTCGTGATTGTAGGATAAGCTACATATCCTCTAAAAACATCCTCTTTGAGATGATGGATTTCTGCTACTTGATAACTTGTCATAAGAGCCCGAAGAGGTTTAGTTGTGAGAGTGTACTCGAATTTTTCAGGAGTTATGAATACTAGCCGACCTGAAGGGGCTAAACATCTAAGCGCCTTCTCGAAGAAGAGAATGTAGAGATCAAAGCGATTCTTTGCCGTGCTGAATTTTGTTCGATAGATCGTCTTTTTTGATTCCTCTATATTTTCAACACGAACGTAAGGAGGATTACCAATAATAAAACTATAGGCACCAAATTCATTCAAAAGGAAATCTTTGTTTATCAAGGTCACTGTTTCGTAATCTCCAAAAGACTCTCGTGCTCTTCGGAAGAGTTGAGGGTCAGACTCCACACCAGTTATTTGTGGATATTTTATCCCAATTTTCTGACACCATTCCAGAATGCCTTTGATAAACGCGCCATCGCCGCATCCAGGGTCCAGAACCCGATCATTTGGTCCTGGGGGCCTCTTATGGAAAAGCTTCTCTATCATAATTTCTGCTACATGTGGAGGAGTAAGAACTTGGCCCTTCATTTGAGCTCTTGCCATCACGCCCACGATAATCCACTATCGTTTGAGTTCAATATCTAATAAGTGATACTTAAATCTAAGAGAGAAAGCAGTCAAGGTGCGCCCGGGCTCACCATGTGCGCGTGCATAAGACCACGGAATAACTTAGGAGGATTTTAGGATTTGTTCAGCAACATTTTTTCCTAACTTACGGCATCCTTCTAAACCCTTTTCATCAGGCGTATACTTAATAAGTAATGGTGGTTTTAGGACTGCCATTTCAAATTTGTTTTCCATTATTTCAAGAACCAATCTTGGTGCCTCGCCGCTCCAGCCATAAGATCCAAACGCTGCTCCAATCTTGTCCTTTAAGTTGACTTTGAAAAGCGACTTGCTCAAGAAAATTCTTAGTGTTACTAGTCATGTTATGATGATAGGTTGGGGCTCCAATCAATACCGCATCGAAATTAACTAAGCTCCAAGGTGATTCGTAACGTTTCAATTCTACCTCGACTTCTTGAACCGTTCTAGCTCCTTCTGCTATGGCTTCAGCCATCTTCTCAGTGTTTCCAGTATGGCTATAATACACAATGAGAATTTTGGGCATGGCTCTCCCCTTGTGTTAATCTTCTACCAAGGAATTTATTAGCTTTTACACTTTCTGTATTCTCGCTTCTGCTTCTCTGTTTCCTCCAGTCGCTCTATACAGGGATGGCATATTCTAAATTAGCCTCATATGCTTAGTCAGTGTTTCTTTCAGCTCAGAAACGAAGCTTTCTTCATCCTCTGCTATTCTCTTCTTTACTTCTTTCCAAGCAGCTGGGCAATTCTTATACTCTACACCTACAAGGTCGTGAATGACGCTGTCTATTTCTCGCCTGTTTTCCTTTGTAACTTCTATTCCGGCTTTCTTGAAAAATATGCCTAAAATAGCAAGTCATAACAAGCTACCTCAACATGTAAATCAACTTTCTAAGTTTATAAAATCTCAACCTTATTATAAAGTATAAACTCAGAAACTCATAAAACCGAAGCATCAGACACAATGAAGGACATGATATGAAAAGAAAACATGTTTTGATTGTCCTTGTAATTCTCTCATCTGGTTCCATTGCTACGTTAATTTCAGGATTTTACAAACAAGATTTGTCTCTACCAGAACAATCCATAACCGGTTACGGTTTTCCTTTAAGGTGGTATAGAGAATTATACATAGTCTATCCAAGTAGCCCTACAACTTATTCTTTCTCTTGGCAATCATTTGCATTAGACACTGCATTTTGGTCTCTGATCATCACTGTTCCAGTCGCAGTTGCATTTAGATGGCTTAAAACAAGAAAACAAGCATAGACATTACCCGCAGCTCCAGAGTTTCCAATTTGAAACTCGGAACATTATGTAGCTTCAGCTTTTTGCCCCCCTTGCCTGTTTATAGAATCATCGTTAACACTAGCCCAGCAGCGATAGGTATTGTTAGGTTGTCATCAACTGGTAGGGGCAGACAGCCCACTAACATTGCCGTGGCTGCGCCTATGAATGCTTGAACCGGGCTTACGAAGAATAGAGCGCCAATAAAGGCAAACAGGAAGCCGAAAACTGAGCCTTCCATATGCTGTCCTTTGTTAAAAGGAAACAAGGTTCTTCCAAATTTTTTGCCAAAAATGGAGGCAAAGCTGTCGCCTAAAGTTAGTATTGCAACAGACGCGTAGTTTGCGGGTTCAGGGAAGAAAGTAAGCGAGAACACTATGCCTATGGCAAATAAGATTGGGGCAGTTGCAAATTCGTAGAACTCGGATTTTTTTGCGGCTGTCCAAGTGATTGTGGAAAATATGGGAAAACTGATTCCTTGCAGTCTGAGGAGTTCAGACGCCGTGAAAAACAAAGTTGTGAGAAATATCACGAAAGAAACTAAAAATGTTCCTAAAAGGTACATGCAAACAAATGGCACCAAAAATCCACTCATATGAATTGCTACACGAATAACCTCATTTCTTGAGAATGTCGGACGAGAAACTTGCGATGCTTTTTCGTTTATAATTGGAATGATGTTAGACAAGTCATCTCTGACGACGTAGTCTGATTCAACGGTCAAAACGAAGTCGGGGTTGTAGCCAATTCTTACACTGCTTAGTGGAAACATCGACAAATTGTTCCTGTCGTCTGCAACCACAACGCAGTCTTGTGATGATAACCCCTCTTTATGAAGAATTTTTCTCAAAACATATGCTTTGCCATCCGGCTTTAGTACGTCGCCCTCAATCTCGCCTGTCAAACGGCCGTTAATTGCTTTTAACTCAAAGCCGAATGCGTAGTCTGCGTTTAGCCTAGTCGCTAGGTCTTCAACTAAAAGCGTGGGGAGCCCTGAACTTATGAGTGCTGTTTTATACCCGGCTTTATTCAGCATTTCGAAAACATATTTTGCACCCGGCATCAATGGGACCTCTTTGAAAAGTCGAAAGAGGTCGTCCATCAGGAATCCTTGATAAAACACAAAGATTTTTCTAAGTGCAGATTCAAGCGATAATAGACCAGTTTGGTAGAGAAAACCTATTACAAGAATCTTTAAAAATCCCCAGAAACTCAGCTTCTTCGCCGCATCAAGGAATAGGAAACGCCCCTTTGGAAATAACACTCCTTCAACATCGAAAACGACTAATCGGTTACGCTTTGCTTCGCTAGCTTTGGTGGTGACCACTAGTGTTGCCTCTTCTGATAATGTGATCTATTGCTTTGAATAACTTTCTTAAAAAGACATTACTGTACTTGAGCAGTGATAAACCTTTATACTATTGAAAGTTATGAATTCTCTTGGCGGCGGGTCTAGGCGGGGGGCTAGGGGTCCCCTGAACCGTAAACCCTCTATACGACGGGCTGACTGCTGAGGTAAGGTGCCAAAGATCATCAGGAATCTCAGCCTTCTGGCCGTGAGTATCCGTCCCTTGGGGCTGGCGGTCGTGGGGTAGCCTTCGTAGGGAGGCTGTCAAATACGTTCACCAGGTGAACCTGGCCAGGCCCGGGAGGGAGCAACCTAAGCTTGGACGTGCAGCGCTCGAGGGATCGCGGGTAGGAGTAAAGAGGTTGAGGGGCTTGGTGAAAACTGGGCGTCGAGCCTCGGTGACTCGCCGTCAAAAGATTGGTTTGCGGTCGTCTATAGCTGGCTTCTCTTGCTTTTTACGATTCCCTTACTATTTTGATATGCTCCACTGTAGCCTTTGGTCGCCGTATTTCCGAGCTTGTGGAACACAATTTGAACTATTGGTTCCCCTTTACGTATTATAACAGCATTCTGTCCATCGTTATGAAGATTGAGTGTAAGTTGCCCACGAAATCCTGGGTCAACAGCCGCGAAACTTCCAATAACACCTTCTCGTGCAAGTGAAGAACGTACATGAAGAAAAGCTGTTAATTTTAGGCCTAACTCAATCCTTTCCAAAGTGGCTGTCAGTTTATACTTTTTCGGTTTTATTGTCAGTTCATTAGCAGATCTCAAGTCATAACCGGCGGGGTTAAGGCAAGAAAGTTCAAACGGTACAATATTCATCTCACCGTTTCTAATGTGTTCAAGTATTTCCTTGTCGGAAAGAATGGTCAAGGGAAATTCCTAGCATTAGTAGAAATACATGTTCTTACTTAAATTAGTCGAATGC
>DAOVDC010000069.1 GCA_030669695.1 Candidatus Bathyarchaeota archaeon | reverse complement strand
AATCCTTTTCTGACAGCCCTGACCTAGAAGCGACCAAGCTATACACCTTGTGCAACGCCTTAAGAAGACCATCTCTAGGTTGCCTCTCAATCAATCGCCGAAATCCTTTGTCTGGTTCACGTGTTTTCGTGATGTACGTTCGCGGCACGCCTACGAGGCGCTTTTGTAGAGGTTCATAGGAAATCGTGTAGTGCGGGTATTTTTCTCGAATGAACTGTAAGCCTTCGTCTGCGTAGAATTTGTAGTAACTGGGTTTTCTTTTCCCGCGAGGAGCCCTGGGATTCGTGGACTGGTAAATTGTAGCTGATGCATATTCTGGGTCGCAAACGTATGCGCCATGGGGATGGAAATAGCCGTAAACTCGGAAAATAATGTTGTCAGCAGTAATTATGGCGTCGCGGTCCCTAAGCTTTATAGTTGCCAAATGTATTCGTCCCCATGTGTTCCTGTGCCTACGACAACTTGATAGGCAGTTTCACCTGTTTCAACGTTTTCCACCCGTTCCAGCGTTCCCGAAACCTTGATCTTTTCTCCACGTCTAGCCACGTTTCTGTAATAGCCTATCATAGACGCGACCTTCGTAGGGATTTCGTCTTCGCTGAGTTTTGAGGTTGAATCAAGGGGTTGATAATTCTTGATTTGATAAATGGCTGGTCTGAACATAGCTTCGTTATCATCAACGACCTCGCAGTTGAAAGTAACGTGACTCACTGCGACGTATTTGTAATTTTCATACTGAACAGTCATCTCACCACTCTTTCGCACCGCGTTGTACATGAAAAGTTTGTTCTTGTACCGCCCCCGATACTTCCTCGCACTGTCAAGCTTCTTGGTGAAAATGTATTTCAGCGTGCCTTCCTCGGCGAGTTTATCAATTGCGTTTTCGAGGCTCCTGAAATTTTTTGACCCATAAACTACGAGGTCGATGTCAGACTTTGCAGTGTGCATGTTCAATGCGATGGATCCGTGGATTCCAAAATCTTCCAGAGGTACTTGGGATTCTGTGGAGAGAAGAGTGATCAGGTCCAAGGCTAGTTTCTGTAAACGATCCTTCCTTTTCTTTTCAAAGAGCCTCTGCAGACATTCTTTTGGTACGTGAATTTTTTCTACATGTTCCGATGGAACGCTTATAATTTCTTTTCCACGGTAGGGACAGAAATAGACGTATTGAGGAAATCTATTTCGAAAGGTTTCTAGGAGCTTTTGATAGTTTTGCGCGGTATAGAGTTTTTCTGGGCGAGCGAGCTCTACATTCCCGAGTTTCCATCTCTGTCTGAGAAAGCGTATTGGGAAGTGGGGCTTCAACTTGGACGGAATGTATTTTAAAAAAGAGAAGACCAGATTTTTCGGATGTTCATATCCAAACACGTAGAAGATGAAAACCTCTTTTGTGACAAAGATGTCGCCGTCCCTAGAAGTCCACGCTTTCATGGCGGAACCTTCTGTAGATTGGATAAATATACAATCAACCTTCCTTGATGAAAAAGGCCAACTACTTCATCTCCTTCAAGAAGATCTCTCGAAGAATCTCTTTGTTTACGTGAAGCTTTTCTGAAAGTTTTTTCACCCATTTAACGTATGATCGAAATACGCTGCGGACTATCTCAGCTTTTTCATCTCGAGACAAAGCGTTCTCTCTGGCGAGGAGAAGGGCGAACCACTTTCCCAAGTCTGACAGAACATAATACTTCATCCACACAATGCGACTGTTGCTTTCAATCTTTTCCATGTATTCCTTTAGAACCCCAAGATCAGTCATTGTTTTGAGGTGGCTTATCACAGTTTTGTTGGAATAACTAAGACTTTTAATTAGATTCTTTTGGTAGATTTTTTCAGAAATCCCTTGGTCAATAGAAAACTTCAGGATGTTAATGGGGACTTTTGACCCGAAAATGGCCAGTAACACTTTCTGCTTTCTTTTCGCGGGCAAGAAGACGATGTAAGGATAGAGCGTTTCACTCATAGGTAACCCTGCATGCATCATATTTATGGTCTATAACCGCTTAAGATGCTGACGGCTAACACTGCTGTGACAATGTCTGCTGTCGTTCCTGGACTCAATTTGTGAGCTGAATCTCTAATCTCTTTGTCGAACCTTCTGAGTTGACTCCTACCTGCTGGAGTTGCTAAGCCACCCCTCTCCAGTACTAGTTTGGCTTGGTCCGAGACCCCCCTCGCTTTGGCTAAATCTACCTTTCTAGCGATAAAGGTGTCTGGAGTCTGGGATAGAATCTTGAGGAAGGTATGTACCGTTGCGGTGTTTATGTCATTTGTCTCTTTAAGCTGTCGAGAAAAATAGGGGTAGCCTAAGTCGAAGGTGATCGAATAGTTGTTTACCCACTCAGAAGCAATCGAGTCATACCCAGAAGACATCTTGAATACGTCAAAGAGAGTTACCTTTTCGTATAGGATTTTCTGTTTTGAAGTTGGATCTGTTACGTCGAGTTTGGGTACGTTGCCTAGTCCCTTCGGTTTGGCAATAGATATCGCATCGTAAACAGCTGCTGCGTCCCTAGGAGTGGTAGATTCAGCGATCACTTTCATGTTTTCTCTGAGCTTAGTAACAGAAAACAACCCCTCAGCATACGTCATCCCAGCTGCAACTGAAATGGGAGAAAGTAACATTATTGCCCCTAAGAGAGTATTTCCGCCCTGCTGCCACTTATTCATACTTATAACAGCATTTTTAATCACTTTGCCGACCCTCACCTTATCAGGACCAATTTTCCCAGCAGAAACAAGAATCCCCCGCTTAGCCCCGTAACAAAAGTGAGGAGCCACAGCGACCGCAGAAGCAAAAAAATGTTCATATCGAGTTTCTTTAAAATCAGCCGTTCTATGAACGTTTCCAGGCTTCGGATAGGCGCTGACTTCTAGGAGGATGGCGAGTTGTAAGCATTGAGAAACGTGTTCAGATATTTTGAGAGGTGATGTTAAAGACATAAATGGGTCCTCAAGTTATTTTGAACAAAGCTTTTATTAATGTTATGTAAACAATTACACACCGATTTACTATTATACACAACATGAGGATTTGTCATGTACGGATTCAAGTTATCTTCGCGTGATGTGGCATTTATGGCTGTTTTTGCCGCCCTTTCTGCGATAGTATGTAGAGTCATTCCAGGTATGCCTGTAATCGGTGTTTCAGGCTCTAACATAAAGTTCGATGCTGTATTAGCACCAATATACGGTCTCATTATCGGACCATATCTAGGTTTTTTGGCTGGTTTAATTGGAGGCGTTTTGGTTGCAGATAGTCCGTTGAGCATCTACACTTCCTTTTGTACTGCAATTTCAGCGATGGTGGCAGGTTTCCTAACACAAAAGAGTCATAGTTCTCAACGGCATGGTTTTAAAGGCTGGATGATGGCGGCATCAGTAGTTGGTTTATTAATCTCAGGATGGTATGCAACATGGGTAGGTCAACAAGCTGTCTTTTATCCTGTGCTCCAGTTCACTGGACTGATAGCGATACTAGTGGCTAGGGAGCGAATTGCCAGTGCCTTTGAAAAGAGCGATGAGAAAGTAAGATATGATTGGAAAGTGAAACCAAATTACATATTTTGCGGTATCTTAACAATAGTTCTGGCCTATATCTTTTCTAAGACGTATTTAGGCTCGATTTGGTGGTTTTTTCCCTATCTCTCTCTTCCTTCCTACTTCATTGGAGGCGTTATAATTTTGTATGGGTTGATTGGTCGCTGGATTAAAGAAGGATTAGTCGCCGCAGTTGCAGTGTCGAGCTACTGTGGGATAGTCGCTGATCACATGCTTGGAAACCTCATCTACATTGGAATATTTGGCTTACCTCCCTCCTTATTCATGGAGGTTTTGCCAGTGTCAATTGTTGAAAGATTTCTATTCACCGCCATCGCTACGTTGTTTGGAGTCGGTTTGGTCTTTGCTCTTCGTAGCGCAGGTTTGTTTCCTCAAAGACCGTAAAATCTTCACATTAATCCTCTGGAACTTTCAGAATTGAAGGAATTAGAGAATGAAAGTGAAAGCCCGAGAAGGCGACGTTGTCGAAACAATTAACGACACCTTTTTTGACGTCAAGGGAATGGTTCACCCTCCTGAAAGAGTTGTGGCTTTCGTTCGTTTTGCTCCCGACCCAAATGGTGATCGTGTACGAGGCAAAGTGAGGTATCAGAAGGTTTACGCTCTTTCCAGACGTTATGCTTTGCTTAAGAAGGCTTTTCCAAACTATCTGGTATACGATTCAGTTTTTGATGAACAGCTTTGCGAGGTACCAGTTAAAGCGATTAAGCATCATTACAAGCCGGTTGATCGTTTGATTGAACTTCGGCACGGTAATGAACTAGACAAGGTTGAAAGTCAAACGTTACAGTTTGCTAAGCTTCTGAAAGAATCAGCAAATATTGAATGGACCAAAATCGGCGTTTCAGGCTCAGTTCTAGTCAAGTTTCACAAGCCTGACTCAGACATCGATCCTATCGTTTATGGATCAGAAAACTGTCGTAAAGTGTACTCGGCTTTGAAAGGCTTGTTAAAAGACGAGAAAAGCCCTGTTGACCCCTATAACTTGGAGGAATTGAGGAAATTATTCGATTTCCGTTCGAGGGACACCGCCATGTTGTTCGAAGATTTTGTTCGAACAGA
>DAOVDC010000079.1 GCA_030669695.1 Candidatus Bathyarchaeota archaeon | reverse complement strand
AAGCTGTTTCAGATTTGATGACCATAAAAGAAAAGAAGGGCCTCTTAGAAGGGCTGAAGCTTGTTTACATAGGAGTTCACAACAACGTGTGCAATTCTCTGATAGAAGGCTGCACTAGAATGGGAATGGAGATTACCACGGTGACGCCGATAGTGAACAAACAGTCTGTTGACAAGGAACTTATTCAAAAGGCTGAAAGGACGGGTTTGTATAAGACGACATTAGATGTTAAAAAAGCGGTGCAAGGCAGCGATATCGTTTACACCGACACTTGGGTGGACATGGAGTTTTTCCTCGACCCAAAGTTTAAAGAGAAAAAGGAGAAACGGATTGGATTGATGAAGCCGTATCAAGTGAACAGAAAACTGCTGAAAGACGGCGATGCCCTAATTATGCATGACATGCCAATTCACAGAGGCTACGAGATAAGCGCCGACGTAATCGACAGCCCAAACTCGATAATCTATGAACAAAGCGAAAACAGACTATATTCCGCAAAGGGAATTCTGCTAAAACTATTGGGCAAAACATAAAATCAAGTGGATATCCCCCTCTACTCATTTTTTCTGTTTCATAGTTTGTGCGCACATTCAAGCAAGAAAAACGGCTTTTATTTGTGACTATGAATGCCAGCTAACTCTTTGTATGCTTCCAAAAAACCTTTGGCAAATGCGTCAGCTAGTTTCTCAGTACCTCTGTGCTTTCTACATTTGGTCCGTAAGTGATGATAAAACTCGTGAAGTACAACATATGGGCTGTAAAAAGCATCATAGTTTGAGAAATATATTATCTTCTTTCCAGCGACATAACAGCCCCGATTCTTCACATGACCTTTCGGCATACCGATCTTTACTTTGGGGACTTCAACGTTGTAGTACTCACTAAGTCGCTCCAATGCTTCCTCAGGTTTTTTGGACAAGATCAAATAGACTATCCTAGCTTTAAACGGAAAATCTACTTTCAACATGCAACATCCACTACATAAATCTAACGTGCGCACAGGCAGAGAGTTTTCTACTTCAAAATCATTTGTGTAAATTGTTCAGGGCTAAACTCTTGTAGGTCCTCATATTCTTGACCAATCCCAATGAACAAGATGGGTTTACCTGTCACATATGTGACGCTGAGAGCTGAGCCTCCTTTCACATCGGCATCCACCTTAGTCAATATGGTTCCATCTATGCCCACGCTCTTGTGGAACTCCTCAGCTTGCATGACAGCGTCGTTTCCGGTGAGGGCGTCCACCGTGAGAACGGTGAAGTCTGGAGTAATAATTCTCTTAATCTTCGCTAGCTCGTTCATGAGGTTTCTGTTCGTTTGGATACGCCCCGCGGTGTCAATGAGCACAGTGTTTATCCCATGCGCCTTTGCATGACTAATAGCGTCGTAGGCTACAGCAGCTGGGTCTGCCCCATATTTGTGTTTAATCATGCGGACGCCCAATCGTTTGGCGTGTTCCTCCAACTGTTCGATAGACCCGGCACGGTAAGTGTCACTACAGGCGAGGACAACCGAATAACCCTTTTTCATCAGCAGTTTCGCCACCTTCGCTATGCTCGTGGTTTTGCCAGTTCCGTTGATCCCGACGAAAACGATCACGTATGGCTCATTTGTTTTCCGCTTTTTTCCCACACTTTCCAAAAGGTTGATTTTTTCTTTGGTAGTCATGATTTCGAGCAAAATTTCTTGCAGTTTTCTTTCCACGATCTTTTTACGGTCTTCTAGCCGCTTCACTTGGATTCCGTTTAGCCGTTTTTCCATCTCTTCGCAGATGTGATCGGCAACGGACATAGCTACGTCGTTTTCGATTAGGCTTAGTTTGAAGTCCTCTAGAATTGGATGAAGTTGATCGGCTTTTAGTTCTGTTGTTGCTACCTTGTTGACGAGGCTGCTAACTCGTGTTCTTAATTTTTCGAACACCCTTTCCCCTCTCCTTTTCACTGAGTTTCGCTGTGAGTTCTTGAAGCTGGGATCGGTTGTTTTGAATCCTTCCTATGACTTGAGTTATTTGTTGTTGAAGACTTGTTCTGGTTTTTTCTAGGTCAGCTATGCGGTTGCCCATGTTTTCCTTAGCCACCTTTATTGTTCTTTCAACAGCTACGTTTGCCCCTATCCCTACGATCATTTTGTCCGCGCTTTCCAGTTTTGCCTTTACGTATGAACCTCCTCCGATTGGAACGAAAAGCGACGCGTCTTTCTTCTCCTTCCCTAACCCTTCCAAGGTCATATCTGCAACTCTAAGCTCGGTTAAGGCAGCGTTTACAAAGCCTATCCTAGATTGTAAAGCTTCAGCTGTTCCTTCTAAGATTCGAAGTTCAACCGCTAGTCTGCGGAAGGTTTCCTCTTCACTTGCCACTTTCTTCTCCCAACGTTAACTTCTTTATGAGAGGATTTTCAATCTCTTCAGGACCTATTTCCTCAACCTTTACAATTTTGATCTGGAAGCGTTTAGCTCGATGCTTGCTCCCAATCTCCTTGTAAACTGTTTCAACAGCATCTTCGGGTTTTAGAGCTCTGATTTCCTTTCTAAATTTCGTGTGGAAGTTCGGCTTCTTAATCTCTCCTGTCACTCGGAAAACTTTAACTTCGCTCATTTTATTTCACCACATCCAATGCTTGCCCTATCATAAATAATTCGGGTCCAGTTGTCACCGATCCAGCTACTGCGCCATGTTTGTTTCCTAAAAGTCCGGTGGAGACGTACGGTATTCCACAGTTTATAGTTCCCACATCCACGTGAACCTTTAACACATCCGTCAAAACTTTCTGTTCCTCCTCTTTCAGCAGTGGATGGGTTAACACGCCCTTGTTAGTGGCGGTGGCGAGGGACCCAACGTATGGCAGCCCTGCTATTTCTCCGGGAACTGCTTCAACATTCAGAGTATCCTCTATTTTTGTTACGTCTTTCCCTCTTAATCCAGGGTCAACAATCGCTCCATGGTCGTTCGTCAGAACGAGGTTCCCATAAGCCGTCTTTTTTGTCTGCATAACTGCAGCGTTGATGTCTAAAACTGATTTTACAGCTTGAACCTCCTCCTCGTTGGTAGCGTGTGGGAGAACTATGCCATTGGAGTTTGCGCAGGCTAAGGCTCCCGTAACCACTGAACCACCGATAGTTGAACGGATAACCTTCACTTTTAACCATTCTTCCAGTCTCTTCGCCTTAGCATCCGTGACTTGCGGAGGAACAATCGCCATTTTATCAGTGGTCAGACAATAAACGCCTATACTTGCGTTGCCAAAGATGTCGAAGAGGAATATCGCCAAGCATTAGTCTCCTTCTGCCAAGTAGATGGTTATTGTTCCCTCTTTATCCTTGGCTGCCCGAACGCGGATTTTTCGTGGCGGTTTCTGGATTCCTCTGCTCCAGATTTTTTCGTTCACTTCATTACTAATAACCACCCTCTCCCCTTCTTCCCCTTCTTCTAAAGCCTCTTCTTTCACCTTCATATGCCTGTGAATAAAACTCTTAACGAGGCGGATGGCTCGTGGAGCCCGTTTTTGACGTGGAGAAATCCATGCTCTACTTAGTGGTATCGTGTAGACTTTTTCTTCAACAATATCTTCTTCTACTATTTCCTCTTTCCTCGCCTCTTTAACTTCTACCTCTTCCTCAGCTTCCTCAACAATTTCTTCAGCGATTTCCTCTTCTTCCACGATTTCTTCAGTTTCCGCAGCTTCTTCTACGGTTTCAGCCTCCTCTTCCGTGATCGCTTCTTCCTCTTCTTCAGTTTCCTCAGTGGTCTCTTTCATCCACGTTCCCTTCAAGCCTTTATTTTCCTCTGTCGCCAACGTCTCCTTTTCGGGTTGGTTCTCACACGCCCACTCGTTCTCTGAATAACCCAAGTAGGAACCGGTTTCTTCTGTTTTCCCGCCTTTCCCAATCTGCGTTTTTTCGCTGTCGGTTTGTTTCTCGCCATTGTTAGACTCTCCTGATTTTGATCTCTCTGCGATGAGACTGCAACTTTATTAGAATTTCTTTCAATTGTTTATCGGTTATTGGGATGCTGGTCTTGCCCTGTTGTGCGAGCTGGATGAGTTGGAGTTCAAGTTGCTCGGCAAATTCTGGCTTCACCATTTTTAGGTTGGTGAGGCGTCGTCTGGCGTCGGTTGTGAGTACTTGGCGAAGTACGGCTTGTTTCTGCATTTCAAATTGCTGTTTTGCCTGAATCTGTTGTTG
>DAOVDC010000056.1 GCA_030669695.1 Candidatus Bathyarchaeota archaeon | reverse complement strand
ATTTATCTCGCATGTTTTCACCGTTACAGTTCGACAAGTATGAAGAATAGTTGTGAGAGAATCATAAGTTATAACTTATTCTGTGAAAGAAACGTTTTCCACGCTTTTCACTTTTAGCCATTTCTCCCTTCATTCTTCGGTCAAACACGATTAACATCAATATGTTGAAAATTTGAATGTTAAACTCTGTATGCATGCGCATAAACGAAATATTTTCTGGCTAGAATAGTATGGACCGTATGAATTTGGCGCGCATACGGTTTTTCTGTCGGACAAGCAGTATTTCATGGAGAGACAGTAGAAAAAGGAGGGGTGTCTGATGTGGGTCTATGACTTGTTTGTTAGGGAGGTGTTGATTCAGGTGGTTGAGCGGGTTGTATCTTGATCGAGAAGAAGGCCACAGTAAGGAGTATCAAAGCAACCCAGAGAAGTATGAGACCGACACCGATTATTGTCAAAACAGCGCCTATCAGCATTATCAATCCTGTCGTGCCAAAAAGGCCAACGCCCGTCTTTTCAGAAAGGATGGTTAATGATCTTCTCAAGAAAATAGCTGCGACAACAACGAATACGAAAAGCACAACCAAACTTCCAAGAATAGTTGCAATATGAGGCCAGAGGATATCAAAGTTCACCACTTCTTGCCAGTTAATGCCTGAGAGAGCTGTCGGGTCACTCCAGAGCGTAGAGATTTCGATACCTATAGCAGATAAGAAACTAACGGCTGTCACCACAATCGTAGCCACGAAAACTACTCCACCTATTATCATCAGGATAACCCCGTAGAGCCCGTTGTTGAATATGCCTCCTTCATTGTAATGGTCGGACAATCCTTTCAAGGCTATCAGTACAAGTATTAGGCCAACCAACCCTAACGCGCCTGCGTAGACGCCTGTGTAGCCACCTAAGAAGGGGTTAATTACCATCAATAATGCTCCTACACCGCCCAAAATCTTGCTTGATTCCAAAGTCATCCGATACTACCTCGCAGAAAGAGTTTCTACCCTTTTCAAATAAAAGGTTTTCTCAGTGCGTGCATTTACGACAAGAAACAAGATCCTGATTAGAAGATTTGGTCAATAGATTTCCATGTCTAAACGTTCCTTCGCGCGCACTTTCAGTACTTAGAATATTAGAGGTTTGAGAAAAATAGTGAATGTTATTCGAGTGTTACAACTTCTAAACTGATCCGCGCACGCAAATATAACTTATGGTGTCTCCAAAAGTATAAAGAATAGAATATGGTAGAAACAGTTGGGGTAACCACCATAGTCCGATGTGAAGTCTGCGGTCGCAGAATAAGAGGCAAAACATTCAAGGCGATGATCGAAGGAGCCAAGATGATTGTCTGCGGAGGCTGCGCCAAGCTGGGATCAGTCCACTGGGAAGCACAGCCTGTACGTCGCATAAAAAGAGTTGGCAAAACACTCAAACCGGTCAAGCTTTCTAGCAAAAAACCGTCAACGCCTTCACTTATCGAAACCCTAGAAGTTGTAGAGAACTTTGGTGCACGCATAAGAAAAGCAAGACGAGAATTGGAACTAAGCCATGAAGATTTGGGAAGAAAAATCGGAGAAAAGGTTTCAGTTCTTCGGAAAATTGAAAGCGGAAAGATGACTCCAGACCATGCGCTCGCAGAGAAACTGGGACACGCACTCAAGATAAAACTACTTGTTCCACCTTCAGAACCCAAGGCTCCATCAACGGTTTTATCTTCACGTCGAGAGATCACTCTGGGAGAAGTAATTCATCTGAAGAAAAAGAAAAAGGAGGCAACAAAAGAACGAAAGCCCTTATAATCCAGCGTAGACTCCGATCCGAACCCTCCAGCCTAGACGAGCTTCAAAGCCTCGCTGAGTCGGCAGGCTACACGGTTGTCGACTCACTTGAACAAGTCACCAAACCGAATCCTCGCTATCAGATTGGTAGGGGCAAAGTAGAAGAACTTGCTGAGTTGATTGCTCAAAACAATATCGAAAAAACGATATTTGATAATGAGCTGAAGCCAGTTCAAGCCTATAACCTAGCTAAGGAAACTGGCGTAGAAGCCATTGACCGTTTTCAACTCATCCTCGAAATTTTTGCTCAAAGAGCTTCAACCTCAGAAGCCAAGCTTCAAATCCAACTAGCAAAGTTGCGATATGAGTTGCCTCGTGCAAAAGAAAAGGTAAGATTAGCTAGGATGAGTGAGCAGCCGGGTTTTATGGGGTTGGGGAAATATGAAGTAGACCTTTACTACGAAACCACAAGGCGAGGAATCCATTACGTAGAAGAAAAACTGAAGAAGATACGAAGAAAGCGTCGTTTGCACCGTGCGCGCAGGCTCGAACTAGGGTTCTCCTCAGTTTCCTTAGCGGGATACACCAATGCAGGCAAGAGTTTACTCTTTAATGCTCTCGCAGAGGAGACGGTTTCCGTTGACACAGGCTTATTCACCACCGTTTCTACTACAACCCGGGTGGTAAACATTTCAAAAAAGAAGATTTTGTTAACAGACACCGTTGGATTCATCGATCGTTTACCTCTAACGCTCATAGAAGCGTTCCAGTCGACTCTTGAAGAAACCATGTTCTCGGATTTGATTCTTTTAGTTGTTGACATAAGTGAGTCTCTTGAAATGATTGAAAGAAAACTTTCTTGCTGTCTTGACACAATTCAAAAGATAGGGGCAACAGGAGTCCCGGTCATAACAGCGCTTAATAAAATTGATTTGCTATCAGCAGACGAAATACAACGTCGAACTGAAGCTGTAAAGGATGTTGCACCTAATCCCGTACCTATCTCAGCACTTTGTAAGACCAACACTCAACTGCTCAAACAAGAAATGTTGCCCTACCTTAAGAATTATGTTCAAGCATCCTTTTCGCTTCCCGTAACCGATGAATCAATGTCATTTCTTTCATGGCTCTTCAACCACAGCGACGTACATCACGTCAAATATGAGGGTGACAACGTGAACGTTATTTTCGAGTCTATTCCATGGTTTGCAGAAAAAGTCAAGGGAAGGGTGGAACAACTTGGCGGAGCGTTTTCGGCACATAATTCAAGTCAACTGCATGGGACAAAAAGCAACTAGAGACGAAAAGGTGGAGAAACGAAATTGCCAGAAGTTGTTGTTTTAAGGTGGGGGCATCGCCTCAGAGACAAAAGGCTCACCACGCACGTTGCGTTAACAGCCCGCGCTCTAGGCGCTTCAAAGCTGATTCTTGCAGACGTTCGCGATGAAAAAATTAAAGAGAAAATTGAGAGCGTGACAAAAAATTGGGGTGGACGTTTTCTCCTTGAAATGGGAGTGCCATGGAAACAGGCTGTAAGGGAGTGGAAAAAGAAAAAAGGCCTCGTGGTTCACCTCACTGTCTATGGAGAAAATATTCAGACGAGTGATGCCTTGCAGCGTATTAAGGCTACAGGAAAAGACGTGTTAGTTATAGTTGGCAGTCAAAAGGTTCCTTCAGAATTTTTTTCCAAAAAAGTTTCCGACTTTAATGTAGCTGTTGGAAATCAGCCTCATTCTGAGTGTTCAAGCTTAGCCGTTTTTCTTGACCGTTTTTTCGAAGGTGAAGAGCTGTCAAAAGAATTTGAGAGCTCGAAAATGAGAATATTTCCTCAGAGACATGGAAAGAAAATGGTTAAATTTGACGATTCTGAGCCCTTTTGGTAAAGAAATTTAAAGCTTTATACGTATATATTATATGTTACAACGTCTATGCCTTGTGAACAGAGGATTCCAATGCTGTCATTTCTGGACGAAAAAACACTGACAAAAGTTGCGGAAGTATTTGGTAACGAAGAGGCTATTAGGATCATCGATGTCCTTAAAGGGGTTAATGAAATTACAGATGATGAAATCGCAAACAAAACAGAAATACGGCTCAATATCGTCCGTAAAATTCTCTACAGATTCTATGACCGTTCTCTCGTAGCTTTAAGAAGGTCCCGAGACCAAAATACAGGCTGGTTCATTTTTCACTGGAGGCTTCAACCAGATCAGCTTGAAGGCTTCATTTTGAATCAGAAACGGCATGTTCTCGAAAAACTACAAACTAGACTCGGCTATGAAAAAGATCATGACTTCTACTACTGTTCCACGCTTGGATGTAAGAAAATCCCCTTCGAAGACGCAATGGAACTTGTTTTCCGATGTCCCACATGCAACAAACCGTTGATGCATTATGAAAATGGCAAAATTATCAAGGTTTTAGCTGAGAAGGTTGAGCAGTTGAGGAAGGAATTAAGTGAATGATCGACTGCCAACAAGACAAATGGCGCTGAAACTTCTTTTTAAAAGTAGGTGTTCTCACAGGGTTATAGAACACTGTAAAACTGTTGCATCTCTTGCCGTCCAAATCGCTAAAGCCTGTAAAGAGAAAGGACTGAATGTTGATGTCCAGCTTGTTGAAATTGGTGCTCTTCTGCACGATATTGGGCGTTCAAGGACACATACCGTTGATCACGCGATTGTAGGAGCAGAGATTGCTAAATCGCTGGGTTTGCCAAGCTCCATAGTATCCATCATCGAACGTCATGCCGGTGGCGGCATAGACATTGATGAAGCCAAACAATTAGGTTGGCCGATCAAGAGTTATCTCCCGCAGACAATGGAGGAAAAGATTGTGTGTTACGCTGATAAGTTGATTGAGGGAAAACGGATGGTGAAAATTGAACGTACTATTGGAAAGTTGTCAAAAGAACTGGGCAAGACGCATCCCTCGCTTGGAAGGATTGCGAAGCTACATGAAGAGTTTTCATCTTTGGTTGGGGATCTTTGATGCCTACGGTCACGTTGCTTCAAAAGGTGTACGGTTCTTTCGCCCCTAAAGCGTTTGAACCTGTATTTTCTTCTCTATGCAAGGGACTTGGAGTTAGATTAGGGGTCGTTGGTAAGACAGATCGCGGGTGGATTAAGATAGAGGTCTCTGGTGAAGATGAAGGCGTGGCATTACGTTTACTCGATAAGGAAATGGGGTTGGCGCCAACCTTTATTGATAAGTTGAAAAAATTTTCTTTTGTAAGAGGGAAGATTTTTTCTTCTGGCCAGAGCGAAGACGAGCTTTACGTGGATATAGGTGTTTTTTCTCCTCAAACTTGTGACGCTGTAATTCCGCTAGAAAGCTTGCAGGCTCAACTTGCTGATGGGAAAAAGCTTTCGCTTCCGCAAATGACTGAACTTTTTTGTTTCTGTGACAATATGCCCGTGAGCGTTAAAGTTGTTGGGGATGTAGACGTTGAAGGTAAACATGTCGAAGCTGAGTTGTCAGAGGTGCAGCTTGCCCAGATTGCACGTTGGATACGTTCAAGTCTTGATAGGTTGATGGTTCTAGGCACGCCTTTGTCTAAGGTTAAACATGCAGTAAGAGCGTCGAAACATGCTCGCGACGTCATTAGAATTGAACCGTTAGGACTGCTTGAACATGCTGTTTTGTGCAAGTTGGGGACAGATGCTATGGGGCTTGTGCCAAGGTTGGGGTCTTTTCTTCCTGACGCTACTCTTAAATCGTTTAGTTCAAGGAAAATACGGG
>DAOVDC010000029.1 GCA_030669695.1 Candidatus Bathyarchaeota archaeon | reverse complement strand
CGGAGTTATGCGAACAGAGGTGGAGATTGATGGAATGGATGCAACAGAAAAGATAGCGTCCATGATAACCGCGTCCCCTCATTATGGTCAACTTCGAGTAGTAATGTTAAACGGGGTTACCTTCGCCGGCTTCAACATGGTGGATATAAAGAAGCTTTTCGAAAGAGTACGTTTGCCTGTCATAACGGTTACACGAGAGAAGCCAGACCTCGATGATATAAGGAGAGCGCTTCGGAATCTACCTGAATATGAAAATCGGTTGGGAGCAATGGAGAATGCTGGAAAGATAATAGAGGTGCATACGCGAGACGCTGAACAAGCCGTGTATGTGCAGATTGTGGGGATTTCGGAGAAGGATGCAGAGAAGATTCTAAAGAGTACATCTACGCGAAGCAATATTCCCGAAGCGTTGCGAGTAGCACATATCATAGCCTCTGGGTTGACCCGATTGAAAGAAAAGGTTTAAAAGACGCGAAAGTAAGGAAACTGAACGGAATGGTGATATGCCATGGAGTTCTGTCCCAAGTGTGGGATGAGGCTGACTCCAGCCCAGAAGAAAAAGGGAAATAAGGTCTCCGTTGCGCTTTCGTGTCCGAAGTGTGGCTATAAAAAACGAGCAGTGCACATTGTGGCTACTCCAAAGGTTATAGAGCATGGGTCTCAAGAGCGTGTGGTTGTGATTGGGAAGGAGGCGCAGAAGTTGCGGACTTTGCCTACTGTTAGGGTTGCGTGTCCTAAGTGTGGGAATATGTTGGCTTATGTGTGGCAGGTGCAGACTAGGGGGAGTGATGAGTCTTCCACACAGTTTTTCCGTTGTACCAAATGTAACTATACTTTCCGAGAATACAGTTGAAACAAAATTTTTGTGAGACCCACTTTCTTTGTGCAATCATACCGAGATGTTTACGTTGTTGTATTATTGATTTTGAGTTCGATCCTAGCACGACCAGGCTAGAGTAGAAGTTAAACGAGCAGGATAGAAACAAGTAAAGATTAAAATGGCTGAAAGATTAAGAGTAAGCGTTAAAGGAGGATTATCATTGTTCAAGGTTAAAATGGCCGACGCAAAATTCTTGAAAGATATGATCGCCACAATTTCAACACTCATCGACGAGGCAACATTTGACATAACCCCAGACGCAATCAAACTCCGTGCAATGGATCCATCACGCGTAGCTATGATAGACTTCGAATGGCCAAAAACAGTCTTCGACGAATACACAGCCAGCGAGACTATGAAACTGTGCATAAACGTGAGCGAGCTGCTAAAACTGCTCAGACGGGCGGGAAAAGACGAATCCGTCGAGCTTTCATTGGATGAAAAGACGGGGCGACTGCAAATAACTATCAGAGGAAAATACATGCGCGCGTTCAATATGCCCACGTTGGAAGCGGTAGAAGAAGAGGTTCCTACCCCAAAAGTTGCCTTCAACGTAAAGGCTAAGACCACCACTGAAGGACTGCGTGAAGCAATCGAAGACGCTGTTCTCGTAAGCGACCACGTTCGAATCGAGGCGGACAACGAAAAACTGGTAATGAATGCAACAGGAGACCTCATGGGCGCCACAATAGAGATGAAGAAAGGAAGTGACGCACTCCTCGACCTAGAAACAAAGGAGAACTCGAAAGCTACCTTCAGTCTAAGCTACCTTTCCGAAATCGTTAAAGCCGCAGCGGCAACGTCAGATATCGTCACGCTAGAATTCTCCTCAGACATGCCCGTGAAACTAGATTTTAAACAGCAAAAAGAAGGAAAATTATCATTCTTTTTGGCTCCCCGCATAGAAGTAGAGTAACAACTACGGCAGGGAAGGGAAACTGCCACTAACAAAAAGTGACTGGGCCAAATACCCTTTTGTTCCAGAGGCAGCCAAATACGTAAAAACACTGGACATCAAGATAAATGACCTAACAAGCCCAGAATACAAATCCATACTAGACCGCGCTGAAAAACGGATAGAAGAAGCCATTCTCTTGGGCTTAGTAACCGAACAATCATCCAACGACGACATCGAAATCTCCTCCTTTCCGATAGCCGTAATGATGGCAGCCGCAACGGCTGATTCGTTTATCAAAAGAAGATACGCACTAGCAGAAGCAAAACGAGTTTCTAACATGCTTGGAAACGAAAACAAAAGCAACATCACATATATCGCAAACAACTTCAACTGGAAGATAAAACCTGTCAAAGACCCTGCTGTTTCATTAACCTACGATTTTGCACTCCATTACACAGACTTTTTGAAAAGTGCAACAGTTTTTCACGACAAAAAATGGAAACTCATCAACAGACGTATGCTAAAAGGAGAAGTTTACCTAATGCAAAGCGAAGTAGCACGCCTTTTAGAAGAAGAAGTACGAAAGCACATAGAAGTAAAACTCGACATAAAAATAGAATCACTACCTGAAGCGGTGATGAACCGCATAAACCGACTAAAACAGCTGTTCATAGAAAAACGAGGAGAAATCCAACTAGAGGAACTTCCCAAAGAGGTAATTGTAACCGCATTTCCACCATGCATAAAGGAACTATATGACACAATAGCGTCCGGTCGTAACGTCTCCCACATCGGCCGCTTCGCCTTAACATCATTCCTAATAAACATAGGCATGACCACAAAAGACGTTGTCAACCTCTTCAGCTCAGTCTCCGACTTCAACGAAAGACTAACCCGATATCAAGTTGAACACATAGCTGGCGGAAGAGGATCCCGAACAAAATATATCCCCCCTCGCTGCGACACGCTACGCACCCACGGAGTCTGTCACAGCATGGATGCCATATGCAAAAGAATACGGCATCCCCTAACCTATTATCGAAGGAAATTAAGGACTATACGAAGAAAGCCTCCAGTGGAAAAGATGGAAAAACTGCATGCCTAAACGCTTTTACAAGGGCAACTGCTACTAAAAAGCTGGGCATAAACGTGTTCCAAATGTAGCAGTGATTAAGCCCATTTCGGAGTTTGGTTTGGGTTTAGAACAGAAGGACTCGTCGAAACGTAATTATCCATCGTTGTACTAGGGATGGGTTGATAACAAACTGTAATGTAGTTCTCGGGAGGAATACGCATACCTTTCTCTTTACCACGTTTCGTTCGAGAGAAATTCGCTGAATATTATCATAAGCATTCATCTGATATTCAACCGCCCTCTACTATCGAAAGACGCGAATTCGGTTTTATTTTACTTAAGGAAAGAGTTATGGTCAGGCATAAAGGCTTCAAAAACGTGAAAGGCCTCGGGTCTTTTCTGAAAATGATAGTTCCCTCGGATGTTTATTATTCAAGTGCCTATTATGAAAGGCCCGAAGAGAAAATGGAAGAAAAAGGCTGGATGGGGGCAGATTTAATTTTTGACATCGACGCGGATCATATTCCAACTCCTTGCGAGAGAGACCACGACAAATGGGTCTGCAAGAACTGTGGTGTTGCTGGTCGAGGTGTGGCGCCTAGAAAGTGTCCTGCCTGTGGAGAACAGAAGTTTGATGAAAAAACTTGGCCTTGTGAAGTTTGTTTAGGGTCTGCAAAGACGGAAACGATAAAACTTGTAGACTTTTTGATGAGGGATTTCGGTTTTTCCCCAGAAGAAATGGAGGTGAGTTTTTCGGGGCATCGTGGTTATCATGTTTGTGTGGAAAGCGAGGAAGTTCAAGCACTCGATCAAATGGCTCGCAAAGAAATAGTAGACTATGTCATAGGGATAGGGTTAGAACCTCGGTTCCACGGTTTAGGTGAAAGAAGCGAAAATAAATCGCGTATACTGACTGGTCCAGACTTGAATGATTCTGGATGGAGAGGAAGAATCGCTAAAGGAACCTATGAGTTCCTTCTGTCAGCTACTCCAGAAGAACTACAACAAATAGGATTGAGAAAAAAGATCGTCGATACCCTGATTAAACATAGAGAGACGCTGTTGGAAAGCTGGAAAGGAAAAGGACCTTGGGGAATCATAAAAGACGTAGGCGTTGAAAGCTGGAAAAAGATAGCTCAACATGGGATAGAGAAACAATCAGCAAAAATCGACACCGTGGTTACAACTGATATTCATCGACTACTAAGGCTCGGTAACACGTTACATGGAAAAACAGGTTTGAGAAAAGTTATGGTCCCAATCACCGGCATCGAACACTTCGACCCCTTTAAAAGCGCCGTTGCGTTCAAAGAAGGCACAGTATCGGTCACGGCAGCAGATGCTCCTCAATTTAGATTAGGAGACGAAACTTATGGCCCCTATCAAGAAGAAACGATTGAACTGCCAACAGCTGCCGCGTTGTTGCTCTTGTGTAAAGGAAGGGCGAAAATGGTGGAATAACCATGTACGACAAGCTCTATGAAGCATGGAAAAAAGAAAGAGAAAACATTGAGATTCAGGTGCTTCCTCGAGATTTTTACGCGAAGCTAGCTGACTACATGAAAAAAATAAAAGAAGAAAGCCGAATGATGGATGAAAAAACAACAAAAGCCAGACTCATGCAACGTGAGTTTACGAATGTCCAAAAAATGATTGATGAATTAATTCAACTTCGCTACCGAAAGACTTTCCGAAAAACCATAAATGGAAAAATCGTGCCCAGAGAAAGTTTAACCAAAGAAGAGGAAAAATTCATAGAAGAAATTTCGCCCCTAGCCGAGTCTTATCAAGCGGTGGTGAAAGAAATTCTCAGAGGGCGCCTGTCACATGTGAAAAGAAAGGAGAAGCCAAAAAAGAAGTTGGTTCGCTTTCTTCAAGAAATTCCAGCTATAATTGGGGCTGATATGAAGACATATGGGCCGTTCAAACAAGAGAATATAGCAACTCTGCCTTCTGAAAACGCTCGAATCCTAATTAAGCAAGGTGTAGCTGTAGAAGTAGAAGCATAAGACTGAAATCACGGGTTAGCGCGGGAGATAAGACGGCAATTCACACGTTGCGCTTTTAGGCAAATCGGTGTCTACGCGGTGTAGGTATAGGAGGAGGCGGAGACCGGCATATCTAGATTTATGGAAGTTCGCGTTTTTCTATAATTTTGTTCTACGGGCTTTCTAGCCTTAGCATGGATAAGAACCACAGCCATGTAAAAGTGAAGATACAGAAATGGGGGAGTGTTTAAATCTGCGTCCAGAAGCATTTAAATAGTAATTAGTTGGGCTGTTCTATACCGATTTGGTTGGCGGATCATATGAAAATGCCTAAGGAAGTCACCACCTACTGTCCAAGATGTAAAACTCATCAGCTTCACTCGGTCTCTCTCTATAAAGCTGGGAAGAGGCGGGCTTTGGCCAAGGGTGAACGACGACATGAACGTGAAAAAAAAGGATACGGCGGACAGAAATACGCGCTTCAAAGAAAATTTGCCAAAACAACGAAAAAGCAAACATTAAAACTTACGTGTAAAACATGTAGTTACACACGACACAAGAAAGGAATACGCCTCTCAAAATTAATCTTTGAATAGGAGGGATGAAGATATGAGTGATTGGGAAGAACTAATACCAAAACCCAGAAGCAGGTTCCTCCGAGTAAAATGTCCCGACTGTGGAAACGAGCAGACCGTCTTCAGCCATTCTACGAACATCGTTCACTGCAATGTTTGTGGAGCTCTACTCGCCAAGCCCTCTAGTGGAAAGGTTGTAATTAAGGGAGAAGTTGTCGCGGTGTTTGAGTAAATGAGGAGAGAAAATGACGTTTAGAAAAATGGAATGGCCGGAGGTAGGAGACCTCGTAATCGCTACGGTTGAAAGAGTAACAAGCTATGGTGCCTATGTTGTATTAGATGAGTATGACAAAAGAGGCTTACTCCACATATCTGAGCTTTCCACAACATGGGTTAGAAACATCCGTGATTTCGCGCGGGAAAGACAAAAAGTTGTATTGAAGGTTCTACGGGTCAACGTAGAAAAGGGGCAAGTAGACCTCTCGCTTAGAAGAGTTACGAGACGTGAGAAAAAAGAAAAAATTCTCTTTTGGAAAAAAGAAAGGAAAGCTGACACTTTGCTGGAGAGCGCCTCTGAAAAACTAAACATGTCTGCAGAAGAGATCTATGAAAAAGCTGGGGTTCTGCTGGAAAAAGAGTTTGGAGGAATATATGAAGGACTAGAAAAAACTGCAAAAGACGGAGCTGACATTCTATTGAAGATAGGCGTGTCTAAAGACATAGCGACAACTCTTGAGGAAATTGCAAAAGAAAGAATTAGAATACCCATGGTGAAAATAAAAGGAATACTAGAGCTTGAATGCACAAAGCCCAACGGAGTAACCGTAATCCGAGACGCATTATCAAGCGCTCAAAAGGTTGGAGGTTCTGAAGAAGCGGAAGTTCATATTCACGTAATTTCTCCACCGAAATATCGCATTGATGTTTTAGCTGAAGATTACAAAGAGGCTGAAAAAATCCTCGAAAAAGCCACAAAAATAGCTCTGAAAGAAATAGCAAAAACCGGCGGGCAAGGCACCTTTAAAAGGGAAAAATAATGGTCTGGCTACTTAGAAAATGTGAAAAATGCAAAAAATATACGTTAAAACAAGAGAAATGTCCATACTGCGGAGGAAACGTGCGAATACCTCATCCGGCAAAATTTTCGCCTGACGATAGATATGCGAAATATAGGCAGGCAATGCGAGGTTTGAAGCTGAAATGAAAACAACGCATGTAAAGGAAAAAACACAGATCAAATTAAAAAATCCCATTCTAATAGAGGGCCTCCCTGGGCTAGGAATGGTTGGAAGAATAACCACACGATATCTCGCTAAGCAATTAAACGCCAAAAAACTCGGAGAGCTATATTCCCCCCACTTTCCCTACTACGTTCTTGTAAACAAAAAAGGAAGCGTAAGACTACTTCATGGAACATTCTACTTCTGGAAAAATGAAGCAGGAGAAAATGACTTCATTTTCTTAACCGGAGACAGCCAGGCACAAACAATCGAGGGGCAATATGACGTAGCTGGTTGCATACTAGACTTTGCTGAAAAACACGATGTAAAAACAATAGTCACAATTGGAGGATATCGGAAAGAGCCAGAAGAAACGCCA
Organism: Candidatus Bathyarchaeota archaeon; assembly: GCA_030669695.1. The sequence continues at coordinate 1,122 of DAOVDC010000029.1, read as the reverse complement.
AAGGTAATAGCGGTGTCAACCAATTCTGAGCTTTTGAAAAAAGCATTAGAGGCAGAGGCATTAGCCAGTCCTGCGGGAAATCCAATTGTAGGAACAGCTGGGCTACTCTTAGGTCTGGCAAGATTTAGGAACATAAATGCACTTTGCCTCTTAGGAGAAACCCGTGGCTATCTACCAGATCCAAAAGCAGCCAAAAGCATTCTCAACATTTTACAAAAAATGTTAAAGATAAAAGTTGATTTAACCAGGCTGGATGAAGAAATAGAGAAATCTAAGAAAATCGTGGAAAGAATGCGAGAAATCGAGAAGCGAAGAGAAACTTATTCATCGAAAATGCGTAGAATGGAAGAAGAACGGATTACCTATATTTCATAAGAGCAAAGCTCAATCATACTTTTCTTCTAAAACCGTACTCTGTGGTGTCATAGAAAGGAAACCTAACGATTTCTGCTTTTACATGCTTATTCCGTATTTTCACCATAACTTTTTCACCATCGATTGCATGTTCTTTGAAAACATATGCCATAGCTATGCCGCATTTAAGCACCGGGGAGAATGTTCCACTTGTCACTACTCCCACTTTTTCTTCATTTCTCCACACTTCACAATGCTGGCGAGGAATCCCCTTTTCCAACATTCGTATACCAACGCGCTTCCTTTTCAAACCTTCAGCTTTCCGTCTTATCAAAGCATCTCTACCGATGAAGTTTCCTTTCTTAAGTTTGACAACAAAGCTCAGTCGTGCTTCAAAAGGGTTAGTATTTTCGTCGATGTCATTGCCGTATAAGCACATGCCAGCTTCCAGTCTAAGTGTGTCTCTGGCACCTAGTCCACACGGTTCTATCCCAGCTTCTTGACCAGCCTCTAAAACACCGTTCCATACCCTTTCAGCCTTATGAGGATTCGAAAGAGAAGTGTTCCATACGAAGACTTCGAACCCATCTTCACCTGTGTATCCTGTTCTTGAAATAGAAGCGTCGACTCCAGCCAATTTGGTCCAGCCGCACTTGAATCGTTCGATTCTGCTTAGGTTTTCAATGGATATCTTCTGCAGTGTTTCTTCTGCCTTTGGACCTTGCACTGCAAACATAGCTATGCTGTCTGAACTTTCCTTGACGTTAA
>DAOVDC010000052.1 GCA_030669695.1 Candidatus Bathyarchaeota archaeon | reverse complement strand
AGGCAAGACCCCTCCAGCTCCTAAATCCGCTCCTCCTCCATTCAACTCACCTGAATATGTAAGCCTGATGCTTCAAAGCCGCCAAGACTTTTACTGTCCGCGTTGCACTCTACTCCTAGGAACACGCAATGTGGTTGATCGACTGAAGAAAACGCAAATGGTCGTGTAACCAGCTCTAATTAAGAAGTTGAACGAAAGAAAGCAGGTTAGAGCGAGAGTTTCTAGGGGGCATTAAGCAAGTCAAGTGTTGAAAAGGACTTACACTACGCGATAATCTTTCGTTTACAAATCTTGTGGGCGATTACACCCAGGCCTATAACAAATGTTCCAAACAGTACAACATTCACATCGAATTGTGTCACCATCAGCACACAAGAAGCCAAGCCTAAGAAAGCTATTACCGGGAACTTTCCGATGTTAATAGGCGCCTTAAACGGTCTCTTCAACTCTGGTTTTTTGTATCTCAACCATATCAATGAAAGGTTCACAAGCGCAAATGTGATGAAGACTCCAAAGCTTGTTATGCCGGCAACCAGTTCTATATCACCTAACAAGACAAAAAACATGGAGAGAACCATCACGCAAACCACAGCGATCCAAGGCGTTCTCCTTCGGGCATGAACCATTGAAAGGATTGGCGGTAGGGAGCCTACATGACTGAAAAGGCTGAGAGAAAGAGCCATCTTAAAACGCGATGTTCTCTGCATGCATGTACAAGCCGGAGCAGTTTCCAAGGCGCGATTTACCGAATGGAAAGCCCAAGCGTTGTTTTTCTAATATTCCCCAACGGCAAGATCGTGTGCGTAGGTGCGAAGAAGGAGGAGGACATCTATAAGGGTGCGGAAAATCTTCGGCGGAGGCTGGAGGAAATGGATGTTCTCTATGAAGAAATGCCCTAAATATGAAAGTATGGAGGCTTAGAAGCAATGGCTTGGTGGCTGATCACCGTGATGCGGATGTTGGTCACAAAGTATGGAGAGCTATGTTGTCGACGATGCGACCGCAGGTTAGAGGTGGGAGGAGGCGTGGAGCCACCTCACGTAAAAGCACACATGATACTACGGTAAGAGACGCTACAAAAAACTCTGGTTTTAAGGTGACAGCTGATGGCGCGAGACAGGAAAACGAGAAGCATTAACTGTCCTAGCTGCGGAAAACCGATGAAGAAGCACCCGAAAAAGGCAGAGTATGCGTGCAGAAACCCGAGGTGCCCCGTGATCTTCGTGAGGATACATCATGGCACAAAACATGTTGTGCGGGACGCACGCGCGCCATTCGATGTATACCCAGCTTTTCTTAGAAATAAAGAAAACCCCCAGAAATCCTCGGGAACATATTAAACTTCTGTAGAAACACTTGTAAAAATCCAAAAATACCATGCGTTCTTCAAAATAAAGAAAAACCACAAAAACCAATGATAATACTGGAATGTTGTGTAGCTTGGAAAGTATATTCGTCTTTTTTATACTCTATCGCGCTATGTCTAGTAGCCGATACTTAATTTCTGAATAAACCGCCTTGGTTCTCTTGTAAAATTAATAACAGTCCACATTAATATTAATATACACACAGTCTAATGCTAGGTAGCGAGACTATGTTACGCTTGGAGAGTTTTTAACAGCATGGTGCGCCTAGAAAAAATTGAGTACAAGCCCATGCCAGTTCGAGACTTACTCGTTGAAATGAAAGACATATCCGAGTTAATGATCGATTTGGCGTACTCCGCAGCCCTTTTTCATAGTCGTGAACTCGCTGAGGATGTTTTAGAACTAGAGGAACATGTTGACACGCTTGCCTACATTTTGGGTATGAACGCCATGTTGGCTGCTAGAGACGCGGAAGACGCCGAGGCTCTTGTCGGAGTTTCCGTGGTGGCTGCCGCCGCTAACAAGATTTCTGATGCTGCTGCTGATATAGCTGCAATAGTGTTGCAGGAAATCGGTATTCATCCCATTGTTCGTGAGGCTTTCCAAAAGGTTGAGGAACGACTAGCCCGCACCGAGGTTAAGCCTAGTTCAATTCTAGTTGGGCGAAAATTAGGAGAATTAGAGCTGGCCGCAAAGATTGGGGTCGACATCATTGCAATTCGTCGAGGAAAGAATTGGATCATAAACCCAAAGGAGGATGAAACAGTTCACAAGGAGGATGTTCTTGTTGCTCGAGGAGCTCCGTTAGGCGTTGAGGAATTTAAAGGACTTGCTGATGGGACGGTTCAGAAATTAGAGGATTAAATTATGGCATCACCTAAAAGACCCTTCAAAAAAATTGTAGATAAGCTCGTGGAGCTGAAAGACACCTCTGAACTCATGATGGACCTTGCATACTCCTCACTTCTTCTTAACAGTCATGAGCTGGCGGAAGAAGTGCAAGAACTCGAAGAACACGTAGATGAGTTGCACACAGAGTTTGAACTTCTAGTTTTGTCAAGCGGGTTCAAGCGAAAAGAATCCAAGGATTTCCTCGGTTTGATAAGGTTGGGAGTTGTTACGGAAAAGATAGCGGATGCTGCTGCGGAGATAGCTGGGGTTGTTTTGAGAGGGTTAGAGCCGCATCCTGTTTTGAAGCTTGTGATTGAGGAGGCTGAGGAAACAGTGACTCGTGTGCAAGTAGCAAGAAAATCTTCGTTGATAAACAAAACTCTGCGGGATGCTCAGATTCCAGAGGAGACGGGGATGTGGGTGTTAAGTATTAGAAGAGGGGGAAAATGGATACGTCCTAAGCCTAATATTGTGATAAAAGCTGGGGACACCTTAATCGCTTCGGGTTATGCTGAGGGAGAAGAAGACTTGATGAAACTGGCTTCAGGAGAGGCCGTTCTACCGGTATAGACCCGCGTGTGTGACGGTTTCTACCCCCGTTCAATATATGACACAAACAAAAGGATTGGAAAACTGTATGAAAGTGAGTTAGGTTCATTGAGTTGTACAAGTTTGAATGCGAAGCATGCAACTACCTACGTCCAGATAAGAAGGTTCGTGTCAATGTTCAACAACATCAGAATGTATAATGGAATCGAAAAAAAGGAGGTTTATGAAAGACAAGTAACATCAATAACATTAATAGGCTGAGTCATGCTTAGTAAACGTTTCAAGCTGATTAACGAGTCAAAGCGTATCCTTTCGGTGGGACAACCTGATGCCTAAACTAAAAGTTTCACTGTTGACCGGTCGAACAGTCGATCAAGGTGTGGGAAAGGAACACGGCAAACTTTCAGAGGAGTACCAAGAGAGCGTGGCGATTTGTCATATGGACCCAGAAGACATAAAATCACTTGGAATAAGAGAAAACGAAAATGTCAAAATCATCACCAATTTCGGTTCTGTAGTCGTAAGGCTTGTTAAGTCGCCGACAACACCACACCCTAAGGTCGTTTTCATTCCCTATGGTCCTTGGGCAAGCCTCATCATGGACCCAGAAACGCATGGAACTGGGATGCCTTCACTGAAGGGGATACCTGCCGAGATTGAGCCTGCTCTTGAAGAAAGAGTGTCAAGCATACTTGATCTGCTTGAAGTACATTACAAGAGGGAATAAGAGTGCCCGTCGTTTCCCAAGTGACCTGTCCAGTCTGCGGTTCTTTTTGCGATGACATCGAAGTTATTGTAAAAAACAATGTTATAACAGAAGTTAGAAACGCATGCGCTATTGGTGCAGCCAAGTTTTTAGACTATGCAAATCACAGAAATGCGAAACCGCTTGTAAGAAAGAATGGCGAGTTGGTTGAAGCTTCTTGGGACGAAGCGGTTAGAAAAAGCGCAGAGATTCTCATAGATGCAACATACCCCCTATTGTATGGCTGGAGTTCCACAAGTTGCGAAGCAATTCGCGTCGGACTGGAACTCGCCGAGGAGGTTGGCGGAGTTATCGACAACACGTCTACCATTTGTCATGGCCCGTCTATTCTGAGCATCCAAGATGTCGGCATTGCATCTTGCACTCTGGGACAACTGCGGCATCGAGCAGATCTCATCTTCTACTGGGGATGCGACCCTTGGAGCGCTCATCCCCGCCACGTAGAAAGATACACTACATTTTCGAATGGTAGATTTCAAAAGAGTACATGGAGAGCGCATGTCTCACGATTGGGCGGCATTCTATCTAAAAAGAGACTGCGAAGGGCTGTCAATCTAGTCCTTGGACGCGACGTATTCGCTACACCTGAGATCAGTCGCGAACTCCCCTACACTATGTTCCAGAAGAAAAGAAAGATGGTTGTCGTAGATGTTCGTAAGACCCATTCAGCTGAAGCAGCTGATTATTTCCTTCAGGTTGAACCCAACAAAGACTACGAGCTTCTGCAAGCCTTTCGCATGCTTATTGCAGATGAGGAACTTGAGGTTGACCATGTTGCTGGGGTGCCTGTTGAAACGCTTGACGAAATTGCTGATGTTATGATAGGATGCAAAATGGGAGTTATCTTTTTCGGATTAGGGCTAACCATGACTGAAGGTAAGATCCGAAACATTGATGCCGCAATTTCTCTAGTTCGCGATCTGAATCAGCGCACAAAATTCCTGATTATGCCTATGCGAGGACATTTCAATGTGACTGGAGCAAACGTCGTCTTCACTTGGCAAACTGGATACCCCTTTGCCGTTGACTTCTCTCAAGGCTATCCACAGTACAACCCTGGTGAAACATCGGTGATTGATATATTGTGTCGAGAGGAAGCGGATGCTGGGCTTGTCATCGCTTCAGATCCGGTCGCGCATTTCCCAAAAAAAGCAGCTCAAAACTTGGTGAAAAATCCTCTCATTGTGATTGACCCACAAACAACTCCTACTTCGTTAATGGCGGATGTGGTGTTTCCATCCACTTTCGTAGGGATCGAGACAGAGGGGACTGCCTACCGCATGGACCACGTTCCTTTACCACTAAAGAAAATTGTAGAACCACCAAGCAATTGTCTTTCTGATGTCGAGATACTGCAAAGAATCCTCCACGAAGTTCGCAGAATAAGGAGCAAACGAAAATGACACAACTTATTGTTAAAAACGGCTTTGTTTACGATCCTCTAAATCGCATAGATGGAGAAAAAATGGACCTCGCAATCAGCGATGGAAAAATCGTTGAAAAAGTAGATGAGAAAAAAGCAAAGGTGATTGATGCTTCTGGAATGATTGTTATGCCAGGCGGAGTTGACATTCACTGTCACATCGCCGGCGCGGAAGTTAATACTGGTCGTCTTCTCCGACCTGAAGACCATTTTAGAGACGTAGAAGCAAAAACAGCCATTACCAGGTCTGGGGTGGGCTATTCTATTCCATCAACATTCACAACTGGCTACCGTTATGCAAGAATGGGATATACAACGATCATGAATCCTTCGATGCCTCCACTTGAGGCTCGGCACACTCATGAGGAGCTCAATGATACACCCATGGTTGACAAGGCCAGCTATCCGTTACTGGGGGATTGGTGGTTCGTCTTAGAAGACCTTCGAGACGGAATGATCAAGGAATGTGCAGCTCACGTAGCCTGGATAATGGTTGCCACGAAAGGTTATGCCATAAAGATCGTAAACCCGGGTGGGCTTGAAGCTTGGGGTTTTGGACAGAACGTCAGAAACATTGACGAC
>DAOVDC010000091.1 GCA_030669695.1 Candidatus Bathyarchaeota archaeon | reverse complement strand
GTAGGTTTCGCCAGTTTCAAGTTTTACGGAGGCTAGTGGCGAGCCTCTTCCAGGTTCATGAAGAATCTTCATGATGTGACCCTGAATGACACCTTCTTGCTCCTTCTTGGAAAATGAGGGATATCGAACTGGCGCTATTCTTTTGTGAGTGGATGCACGAAAAGTGGATGAACCTCTGCCACGTCTTTGAACTCGAATTTTCTTACCCACGTGTTACATCTCCCTATAAGATGCCAAGTTTAATCGCTACATCCACCGCTTTATAGTTGGGGTGAAGCTTCACAAAGGCTTTTTTCTCGCTTTTAGGCGTGATTGCAGTATTGACGCTCTTAACCTCTACTTCATAGAGTTCCTCCACGGCGCGTTTAATGTCTGCCTTCTTGGCTGCGATGCTGACGATAAAAACAAGCTTGTTCTCGGTTTCGAGCAGGCGACTCGTAACTTCGGTCATAACTGGATGTAATATAACGTCGTATGGGTCCAAGCCTATCTCCCTCCAAACAGTTCATCTACTTTTTCAAAAGCTGAGTTCGTCCAGATGACGAGCCTTCCAGGATGGGTTCCAGGTGCCAAAAGTTCAACGTTCAGACCGTTGATTGTAACCACATCTACTCCTGGAATGTTGCGGGCTGCTTCAACGACTCCTTCATTTTCGGTGACCACCAATAGAGGCCCAACTGCCTGTTTCATTCTTCTACCGCGTCTCTTGCCTTTGCCAGCTCTCACCTTTCGGCTTTCCCTGACTCGATAGATATCTGGCCACACCCCTAGTTGGATGAATACTTCTTCAACTTCCTTAGTTTTTTTCAAGCGTTCAATATCATCTACGACGACTAGTGGAAAATCAGGAATATCATCTATCACGTGTCCTCGGAAAGCCACGATTTCTTTAGATGCTGTAGCTGCAACTGCTGAACGTAGAGCCAACCGCATTTCCTTTCGTGGAATTTTCTTCTTGATTCTCTTTTCAACCATTGGGGGATGAGTAGCTCTGCCGCCAACCGCGAATGGTATGAAAGCTGCTCGTTGACTTCCCTTTATCCTTGAAACACGCGCTATTCCAAAGCCCGTTCCCCGAGACTCTGCGGTAGTTCGTTTTCCGGCGAAAGGGTCTCGACCTTGTGGCTGGAAGCGATGGGACTGAATCGCGATGACTGCCCGTTTTATGACGTCAGGTCTGGCAGGAGTCTTAAAAATGGGGAGGAGACGGATTTTACCTGTTGCTTTTCCTTTGAGATCGAAAATTTTGGCTGAAAGTTTACCCATCCATCTCACTCTCGCTTTATCCTTGTGGCGATTCAAGGGATATATAGGTGATTTTCGGTGGGGCTTCGGTGGTTATCTTTGGGGGGCGAGCGGGGTATCGTAGTCGTATGAGACGTTTAGCGGGACCGGGTAAGCTTCCATCTACTACGATGTAGGTTCCTCGAACCAAGCCGTAACGTAGGAACCCGCCTTTTGGAGTTACTTCACTTCCATCTGTGCCGATTTTCAGTATGCGTTTGTTGTACTCGGTTCTTTGGTGATAGCCCATTTGGCCTGCTCGGGGGACGGTGTATAGGACTCTGGCGGGACGCCAAGGTCCTATGACGGCGACGCCTCGTTTGGTTTTACGTGATTTTCGAGGCAGGATTTTGACGCCCCAGCGTTTCACAGGGCCTTGGAAGCCTTTTCCTTTGGTTATCGCGACTACGTCTACGTATTGTCCTTCTTTGAACAGTTCTGTTATGGACACCGTTTTTCCTAGCAGTTTTTTTGCGTGTTCAAATTGTTCTTTGATGGTGCCTCCGTCGATTTTGATTTCTGTGATGTCAGGTTTTTTCTTTGGGACGCCAGCTTCTTTGGGTTGTGTGGCTGCTAGGAGGCGGAACTCGGAGATTTTGTCTAGGTTCTCTTCCATTTTCTTTAGGGTTTTTTCAGGTTCAAAGTGTTCTGGCAACGTTACAACACGGTCGAAGTGTTTGGGTGGATCTTTCATCCAAGCTTCGGTGAATGTGTGCAAACCGTACGGGTCCCGTGTGTATGCCCGGATGGCGAATAGCGTGATTGGAGGTGTCTCTACTACTGTGGCTGGGTGGGCTGTTTCTTTGCCGAAGTTTGGTGATCGTTCGTTATCTTCGACTAGGAATACATGGGTCATTCCAGCCTTGTAGCCCATGAATCCTAGTAGGGTGGGGACCTCCTCCACCTTAGGCCAGTAGCGTATTCTGCCGGTTTCGCTTGCAGCGCGCCCTCTAGGTAAGTAGGCTAATGAGCCGCGTCTAGGGGCGTGTTTCTTTCTGTGACCCATACGTCAGTATCCTTCTTTTTGTTATCCTTATCTTTTGTTTCGTCTTTGTTTCAATAAGAGCGTTGAGTTATAAACGTTACTTTCTCAGATAACTATTCAGGTTTTCTTAGCTAAGCCACAGTGCTTTTTGAGGTATTCGTCTAATTTTTCTCCTAGTGTTCTTCTAAGCAGATTTTCTCGAATGTTCAGGTATTCTTCACGAAGTATGTCAAAGCGAAGGGAGTTCCATTTTTGCCGTTGATGAGAGAAGTGTTTCTTGCTTCTCCTCCTTTTTTGAACCCGCATGCTTCAAGTGTTTTGCGGGCGCGAGTGTTGTATTCTATGCTCCAAGCTTGGCAGCGTTCCATGTTTAAGAAGATGAAGCACATTTCAAGCAAGGCAACTGTGATCTGTTTTCCATAACCTTTACCCCACAAATCCTTCTTTCCAATGTAAGTGCCCAAGTCTGCACCTTTCACGTTGCCCCACTTCTGTCCGCGTATAACCGCTAGTCCTATAGGCTCATTCGTACCGATGAGTTCAACGATGAAACGAATGTCTTTATCCTGTTTCATCCACTCATCGTACTGCCTTTCAATCTGTTCCATACTTACAAAATTCAAAGGTTTGCTCCTGGAATACATCATGAGCTCAAAATCGTTCTCCCATTTGTGTAAAAGCTTCAAATCATCCTTTTCTACAGGTCTGAATCGTATATCTCCAAGCTCAAACATCTAATTCACCGCTGTATAATGCGCATCTACATTTTATTTAAACTTCTCAAAACCGAAATAGCTTCAGTTTAAGGCTGATGGGGATACCCCTAATTTCTGCAGTCATAAAAATTACGAATTGGGATACGTGTGAATTCAGTATATAGCCTCGGCATTGTGTGTTCGATTTTCGAAGTTTTACAGGTTTGCTGCAAAATGGTTTAAATAATCGTGTGTCGTAATATACGAGATAGCCTATCTATTCCAAAATACGTTGGTGATAAACAATGAGTGAATCTACGAATTATGTAATATGTGGATGTGGAGCCGGTTTCCGACCGGTGAACATAAAAGACCTTTTGCGTCTTTTGAAAGTGATCTTGGAGACGACTATACAGAAGTTATACGAAGCGTTAAAGAACTTTAGAGGGTAATTGCTAAACGTTAGAA
>DAOVDC010000026.1 GCA_030669695.1 Candidatus Bathyarchaeota archaeon | reverse complement strand
CTGGAGTGCTCATTTTAGACCCAGAGAAAGTTGGAGAGGTTGCAGTTGAGACCGTGATGACTATTGCCCCAGAACGAAAGAAATTCAAGAACATACCGGAAATAGAAGAAATCATTAAGGCTGCCAAAGAATGCACGCAATGCAACGAGTGTAGACGAGCCTGTCCAAACGACTTGCCCATCCCTGATGCCATGAAAGCGGTGGCGAAGGGTGACCTTAACCCGCTGGCTAAAATTCTCGAAGATTGCGTCGGTTGCGCCCGTTGCGACAGTGCTTGCCCAAACGACTTCCCGCTGCATAGCTTTGTGGTAGCAACATCACAAAAGAATTTAATCAAGGAGAAATTTAAGATACGAGTTGGACGAGGTGCAATCCAAGACGTAGAAATAAGGAAGGTTGGTGGACCCATAGTCCTCGGAGAAATTCCTGGAATTGTGGCGCTGGTAGGATGTGCCAACTATCCCCATGGTGGAAGGGAGGTTGCAGAGATGGCTGAGGAATTCGCGAAGCGTAGATATATCGTAACCGCTACAGGCTGTGCCGCCATGTCCATAGCCATGCAAAAGGATGAGGAGGGAAAGACTCTCTACGAGAAATACCCAGGTGACTTTGACGCAGGAGGTATAGTCAACGTGGGTTCATGTGTCTCCAACCCTCACATAGCTGGGGCGGCGATCAAAATTGCAAGTATTTTTGCAAAACTTCCGCTCCGCGCGAACTACGAGGAGATTGCTGACTACGTCTACACCCGGGTTGGCGCTGTTGGAGTTGCGTGGGGGGCCATGTCCCAGAAGGCGGCCTCCATAGCGAGTGGCTTCTGGCGGTTAGGAGTGCCGGTTATAGTTGGGCCCCACGGGTCGAAATATAGACGCATGCTTTTGGGCAGAAAGGATCGTGATGAAGACTGGTATGATTACGATGCCCGCACCGGAGACCGGGTTTACGTTGGTCCCACACCTGAGCACTTGTTCTATGCGGCTGAAACAAAAGAGGAGGCGATGGTTATGATGGCGAAGCTCTGTATAAGGCCCGCTGACACAACAAAGGGTCGAGCCATAAAGCTTACCCACTACATCGACCTACACAAACGACTCTACGGAGTACTCCCTGACGACATCCACCTTTTCGTCCGAACAAAGGCGGACATACCACTCACTATGAGAGATGAAATTCTAAAGGTTTTGGAGGAAAAGAAGTGGAAGGAGGGCAAGATTATAAATATTCCAACCCTCCTGCCAAGATTGATTAGGAAGAGGAAGGAGTAAAAATGGCTAAGGCAGAACCGTGGCAGACAGCAGAAATCGCAGGTCCGAAGAAGGCCCACATCATCACAAAACCCGCAGTTGTCGTCGCCCTTATAAAAAGGGCGAAACATCCAATCCTAATCGTTGGACACAAAGCGCTTGAAATCGAATTGGGCGAGGAAAAAGCTATCGATCTTGTAATTCGTTTCGCCAAGGCTGCAGAAATACCAGTCGTGACCACGGCTCACATAGTAGGCGAATTCGTCAAGAGAGGCTTTCATCCTGCGGCTTGGATGCCTGCGATGGACATTGGCAATAGACTCAAGGATCCGGATTGGGATGGTGTGGACGGTGAGGGACAGCACGATCTTGCGTTGTTCATGGGGATCGGCCCGTATTACATGGAGTGGCTTATCCTGTCTGGGCTTAAGCACTTTGCTTACAAACACCTCACGACAATCAGTTTGGACAGGTTTTATCAGCCTCACGCCACATGGTCTTTTCCGAACACGAAAATTGATGAATGGAATAAAAATTTTGAGGAAATTATAAGCAAGTTAGGAGGGAAATAGGATGGCTATGTTCGAGGACATACCGGTAGACGTTGGTGTGATCTATGAAGGAGAAAGAATTCGAAAACACCAAATGTACGTTGAACTTGGAGGCCCAAAGGTAGAATCGAAGTTTGAGGTTGTGAAAAGCAGGCCAATGGACGAAGTTGAAGATGAAAAAATAACGGTGATCGGGGCAGACCTCAAGGACTTAGAGCTTGGAGGAAGATACCCCTATGGAATCTGGATCGATGTCGCTGGAAAGGAAGTTGAAGAGGAACTTGAAGGCGTTATAGAAAGAAGAGTCCACGAATTCTGCAATTACATTGAGGGTTTTATGCACCTGAATCAGAGATACGATATATGGTTGAGGCTGAGTAAAAAATCCTTTGAAAAGGGATTGAACAGCTTCAAATTGATGGGGAAGGTCTTGCATAAGCTGTTTAAAAGCGATCTACCATTCATCGAGAAGATACAGACTACTTTTGTTACGGACCCCGAAAAAGTGAAGGAAATGATGAAGGCAGCTATGGAGATCTATGATGCTAGAGATGCTAAGGCCAGAGGCTTAAAGGATGAGGATGTTGAAGAATTCTATGGATGCACTTTATGCCAATCCTTTGCTCCAACACACTGTTGTGTGATTACACCCCAAAGGTACGCTAACTGCGGAGCCATCAGCTGGTTCGACGGCAGAGCTGCAGCACGGGTGGACCCAAAGGGCCCGATTTTCAAGATCGAAAGAGGCGAGTGCCTCGACAATTGGACGGGCGAATGGTCAGGAGCTAATAAAGCTGTAAAAGAAAATACGATGGGAGAAATTACACGAGTCCAACTTTACACCGCCTTTGGTTTTCCCCACACATCCTGTGGCTGCTTCGAAGCCATAGCCTTCTACATCCCTGAAGTAGATGGTATGGGTATCGTTCACAGAGGTTTTGGCGAAAGGACTGTGAATGGATTGCCCTTCTCAACTATGGCAGACTCGACAGCTGGAGGGAGGCAAGTAGACGGCTTCCATGGATTATCCATCGAATATATGAGGTCACCAAAGTTACTTCAAGTTGATGGAGGTTGGAACCGCATAGTTTGGATGCCTGCCACTGTTAAGGAGCGCGTCAAGGACTTCATACCAAAGGATGTGGTTGACAAAATAGCTACAGAAAACGAAGTCAAGACTATTGATGAGTTGAAAGCCTTTCTGGAGGAGATAGGGCATCCAGTTGTTGAAAGATGGAAGGCTATACCGGTTGAAGTTGCACCCGAAGTGGAGGAAGCAGAAGTAGCGGCACCGCCATTAGAGGTCCCGATTTCTGGAGTACCAATCGTTGCTGGAGGGTTCAAGATAATCCTCAAAGACGCGAAAATCTATGCTAAGAAAGTTATTATCCGAAGAGTGGAGAAGTGAAAACCTTGGGAGAAAAAGGAGAGAAGGATAAAGCGGCTGCAATCGAACTCGCCGGGCTACTGAGGCTTTTAGGCATAGAGGGTAAAAGGGAAATTGAACTCGAAGACGTGGAACTGAGTATTGGGGAACTTGTCTTACAGCCGTCAGCTGCAACTGTTGCTGCTCCAAGAGTTATTACACCGCCTGCAGTGCTTGCGCCGCCAAAGGTAAAGCCTACAACAATTTTGGAAGCGCCGTTCACTCCTTTTGTCCAAGAATATCCTGGGCAGATTGGAGAAGTAAAGCTTGGGGCTACTAAGAGTGAGGGAGGTAGTCGCGGCAAAACGGTCGTGATCGGGGGTGCAATCACCCCGGCGTTCTACCTGTTCGAGAAAGCTCCTCCACATCCACCTGTAATTGCTATTGATACGTTTGATATGAAAGTACGGCTTCCAAAGGCTATAAGGATGTATGTTGAGGAGTTTTGGGGTGACCCAGCTGCGTGGGCTAAGATAGCAGTTGATAAGTGGGGGGCCGACTTGATCACGGTGCATTTACTGAGCACGGACCCGCTTATTGAGGATACACCACCGGCGAAGGCGGCAAAAACTGTGGAGGAGGTGCTGCAGGCAGTAGATGTTCCTCTTATCATTGGAGGTTGCGGGGATCCAAAGAAGGATGCTGAGGTTTTCATGAAGGTTGCTGAAGTGGCTGAGGGTGAGAGAGTTTTGCTTAGCTCTCTTACATTGGACATGGGCGATGCTGGCGTTCTCGACGGCCTGGCAAAAGCGGCTGGGAAATATGGACATTTAGTGCTGGCGTTCACAGCCTTGGACTTGAATCGGGCTAAGGAGCTGAACAGGAAACTTTACGATTTCGTGCCCGAAGATAGAATACTAATGGACTTGACGACGGCTGCCCTAGGCTATGGACTTGAGTACTCATTTACCATTCACGAGCGAGCTAGAATGGCGGCATTGATGGGAGACTCGGAGCTTCAACACCCAGTACTAGCCGGGACCACGAACGCTTGGGCTGCAAGAGAGACTTGGATGAAGCTTGGTCCAGAGTGGGAGCCGAGAAGGCTTAGGGGCCCACTATGGGAGACGACAACTGCGCTGATTCTACTCTTGGCTGGAGTTGACGTGTTCATGATGATGCACCCAGACGCCATTAGGACTATGCGAGAAGTCACACAGCAGTTGATGAGTAAAGGTAAGGCTGACCCTCATAAGATAGTTAATTGGGTGAATGCAAGAATCAAGGGGGAGAATGAGCATGACTGAGAGAGAAGTTAAAAAGGGTGTAACAAAACTTAGTCCCATCGACGTATATATGTTACTTCCTAGGACGAATTGTAAGGAGTGCGGAGAACCAAATTGCATGGCCTTCGCGGCCAAACTAGTCAATAGAGAGGTCACTTTAGAAAGGTGTCCCCCGATTCTGAAAAAAGAGCACGAAAAGGCGTACAAGAAACTTCAAGAGACGCTGGCACCGGTTATTAGAAAGATCACCATCGGTACGGGAGACCACTCGATCAAAATAGGCGGTAAGCTGGTTATGTACCGCCACGAGTTCACCTACCACAATCCAGTGGCACTAGCCTTTGATGTAACCGATGAAATGCCGCTACACGCAAGATTCTCCGGAGAGGAAGCTCTCAGCGATAGGGTAAAGCGAGTAGAGAATTTCTTGTATAACTACATTGGGAGGGACCTCACTCTCGATATGATAGCCATCAGGTCGACATCGAATGACCCAACAATCTTCAAATCTGCCGTAGAGAGCGTTGCCAAGGTCACGAAATTCCCGCTCATTCTATGTGCGTTAGACCCAAACGTTATGGAAGCTGGACTAGTCGTGGTTCAGGACAGGAGGCCACTACTTTACGCGGCAACGAAGGACAACTGGAAAAGCATGGCTGAGCTAGCGCTGATGTACAACTGCCCCTTAAGCGTCTTTGCTCCAAACGACCTCGATCTTCTAAGGTCTTTAGTGAAAACCTTGATCGAGTATGGAGTTGAGGATCTAGTACTCGATCCGGGAACATTCGCCGATGAAGGACTATCGGACACCGTCAACAATTTCACTATGATTAGAAGAAATGCGTGTAAAGGCGGGGATGATTTATGCGGCTTTCCGCTTATTGGGACGCCTATCACAGCCTGGTTTGGCGGGAAAGATTCAAAGGAGACGCTGGCGTGGAAGGAAGCGTACATTGCTGGCATTCTCATGTCTAGATATGCAGACGTATTAATAATGCATAGCTTGGACGGATGGGTCCAATTGCCAACTGTTATATGGAAGTTCAATATCTACACTGACCCTAGGAAGCCGGTTTCAGTTGATTCCGGACTGATCACATTTGGAAAGCCAAATGAAATGTCTCCATTGATGTTAACCACCAACTACGCCCTAACGTACTTCACAGTTGAGTCTGACCTTAAGAAATTTGGCGGGGACTATTACCTAGTTGTAGCCGATACTGAAGGGATCAGCGTTGAAAGCGCCGTAGCCGGAAGGTATCTGACAGCAGAATTGATCGCAGAGACTGTTAAGAAGTCAGGAGTAGCAGAGAAGATCAAGTATAAGCACCTAATCATACCAGGTAGGGCGGCTAGGTTAAGCGGGGCGATAGAGGACGAGTTGAAGAACGTTGGCCTGCCCGGTTGGCGCATTATGGTAGGTCCGATGGATTCATCAGGAATAGCGAAATTCCTAGACGAGAAGTGGCCCCCGAAAGAGGAAGAAGAGGAGTAAAAACAAAAAAATATTTGAGACTAATCTTTCGTCTTTTCAAGAAGTCCCTATAATTGAATGAGCAAAACAGGATTACGAATAAGAGAGGCATGCATGCAAAAAGGATATGAAAGCCTATACTTTATCAATGAGCAAAGCCATTCTTATCGAGGGAGAATGCGGAGGAAGGATCGGCGCACAAATGACTGGAGGAAAAACCGTCTTGCTTGGGCATATTCCCTCCATTACCGCGTGCGCTTGTTGATCCACCGACAAACTGCCAGATGAAGAGATACTTCGAAGAATACTTGAGCATGTAAGAAAGTTGAGGGGGTAGAGCGATGGAGTTGCTCGTCAAAAATGCATACGTTTATGATCCTGCCAATGGAATTGATGGAGAAAAAGTGAACATCGCAGTGAGAGACGGCAAAATAGTTGAATCTGTTAATCCAAAAAAGGCGATGGTAATTGACGCATCAGGTATGATTGCCATGCCTGGTGCTGTTGATATACACGCTCACATAGCGGGTCCAAAGGTAAGTACGGGCAGATTGCTCCGACCCGAAGATCACATGAAAGACGTGGAAGTGAAGACGAACGTAACCAGATCTGGAGTGGGCTACTCGGTACCATCAACCTTCACTACAGGGTATCGATACGCCAGAATGGGCTACACAACCGTGATGGAACCAGCGACTCCACCTTTAGAAACAAGACACACCCATGAAGAGCTCGCCGATACCCCAATCATAGATAAAGCGTGTTTCCCGCTATTCGGAAGTAACTGGTTTGTTATGGAATACTTAAAGAGGGGCGAAATTGAAAAGTGCGCTTCTTATGTTGCTTGGATGCTGAACTCACTCAAAGGCTATGCTATTAAGCTTGTTAATCCAGGAGGAAACGAAACTTGGGCATGGGGTAAAAACATTGAAAACATCGATGATCAGATTTCCACTTTTAACATAACTCCTGAAGAGGTTATTCGTGGGCTATGTAAGGTAGCTAATCTACTCAACTTACCATCTCCAATACATCTTCACGCTAATGCCCTTGGGGTGCCTGGAAACTACGAGGTAACACTTGAGACGCTGAAATGCGTAGAAAATTTGGCACCAGACGGCAAACCTGCAATGCATCTAGTTCATGTTCAATTCAACGCATTTGGTGGCAGAGACTGGTCAACTCTTTCTTCAGAAGCGGCAGAGTTAGCTGATTATGTGAACAAGCATACTCATATCACTACAGATATGGGTCAAGTAATCTTCACAGACACTACAACGATGACGGCTGATGGACCATGGCAATACGTTCTTCACGGGATATCAGGGAATAAATGGGTTAACCATGATGTGGAAATCGAAACGGGGTCAGGAGTTGTTCCCTATAGATATAAGAGGAAAAATTACGTAAACGCGGTTCAATGGGCTATCGGTCTTGAATACGCTCTTCAGTTAAAGGACCCGTGGAAGACTTGTCTAACATCAGATCACCCAAACGGGGGACCATTCACTGAATATCCAAGAATAATGACTTGGCTTTTGAGTCGAAAAGCAAGATCGGCAACAGTGAAGCGCATAAATGACCGGGCAAAACGTCGATGCGCCATTGAGGACCTCGATCGAGAATATAGCCTTTCTGAGTTGGCGATAGTTACAAGGGCTAACACAGCGAAGATATTGGGGTTAAAAGATAAAGGGCATTTAGGAGTTGGTGCTGATGCGGACATTGCCATCTATCGAATAGATCCATCGAAAATTGATGTTTCCAAAGATTACAAAAAGGTAAGAAAAGCTCTCCGCAAAGCAGCGTATACGATAAAGGATGGCATAATTGTTGTTAAAAATGGTGAAGTTGTAGAATCGCACCTGGGAAGAACGTATTGGGTTAAAATCGGCACGTCAAAAAACATCTTCGAGAGAGCGTCAAACTTTAGGGAACAATTTGAGGATTATTATACGGTTCGCTTAGAAAATTACCCGATTGATGAGCATTACCTCACTAGATCAACCCCAATATCTGTAAAAGCAGAAATC
Source organism: Candidatus Bathyarchaeota archaeon (assembly GCA_030669695.1). The sequence goes on along the minus strand of DAOVDC010000026.1, from coordinate 444 downwards.
TAGGTGAGATGAACGCCCTATCAAGTGATAAGATGCGGGCAAATCACTAAACGAGAAGAAAATAACCGTTTAACCTTAGAGAGAAAACTGTTGGTTAGATGGTATGGACTGGAGTTGATGTTCTGGCTCAAAGACAGATAAAAAAATAGCTTCCTATCCCCTTTAACGTGTTTCGATTTTATCAAGCTGCACAACTGCTGGGATTCGTGACGATGCTACAATGATTCTAAGAATAGACGACGTTGTCGCGTCCTCAAAACACTCTGTAGGACCGCCAGCGGGTGTTGAAACAAGCCATATATGTGATGACCCGGTCTGAGCACTCACAAATATTTAACGGAATACAGAAAGGAAGTGACACTTTATGGTTAACTGGTGGGAAAGTAAAGGGTACGAGAATAAGTTAAAGAAACTACTAGAAGAAAGTGAAAGACTAAAAGAAGA
>DAOVDC010000089.1 GCA_030669695.1 Candidatus Bathyarchaeota archaeon | reverse complement strand
GTAATCTTTTAGGGGTGAAAGAAACATGTCTAAAAAGATTGTTGTCATATTGAGGAAGCCTCCACACGGCTCTCTGTTTCCAGCTGAGGGTTTAAGAGTGGCTGTAGCAATCAGCGCATCCGAAACCAAAGTTGTTTCCATAGGGGACAGCGTATATGCATTCCTGAAAGGAACTGACATGACACTTTACAAGCACCATCTAGATTTCTTAAAGGAAACCGAAGTACCAGTACTAATTGACAAAGATTCGCTGGAAGGGCGTAAGCTAACTGAAGGAGATTTAGTGGAGGGTGTCACGGTGAAAGAACGTGATGAAATTCTCAACGTAATAGCTGAAGCAGACGCTACGCTAACATTTTAGGTGATGCATTATGGCTAAGATACTTTATTTCGTAACAGACATGGACCCGATGAGTATGAGACTTGCTTTAGAACATAAAGACAGTGAAGTTGGAATCTGTCTACTGCAAGATGCAGTTTACTTTGGATGCAAAGGAAGAAAAGGAAATGGAACACTGGTCGAAGCGAAAAAACGAGGCATCCGCGTCTTCGCAGCCAAAAAAGATGTTGAACTGCGGGGTTTGACGAAGATGCTTTACCCAGATGTCAAGGTTCTGGACTACCGCGAAATAATAGACTTGGTCCTCGATTTCGAACGAATAGTCAACATTTAGCTTTCCCTTTTTTGTCGACTTAATTTTCGCTTCCCAATAAACAAACTGTCGATGAATATTCCAAAGCGCAGCAACATACACAATTTTCTTGTTCATGACTCATCGGTGATAATCCTATAATCGAACTTCATAAAGGAAAGAATTAAATATTCTCCAATTCTTTCATAAGTTCTCTTTAAACTAAGCTTGAGTGAAACATATGTCAAAAAACTTAAACTTGCTTTTTACTGGGCCTCCAGTTGCATGCATGTTCACTTTGCCATCGGTGAGATGGCCCTTGGAAATTAAGATTTACGACAACGAAAAAAGACTTTTAAAAACAATAAGAAGATGAGAGGGTTAAAAGTGGACGAAATCAAAGTTGGAGTATTCCTGTCAGATTGCGGCAACCAGCTCTCTGAAATTTTGGATTTTGATGCCCTAACCAATCATGTGAAAAACATTTCCAGCGTAGTTCTTGTCGAGAGAAACAGTGAGTTTTGGCGTGGCAAAGGATTACGGACCATCTTGGATGCTGTTAAAGGTGGAAAAATAAACAGAGTCGTCGTTGCAGAGAGTCTCCCGAAACTAAGCGAAGTGAACATTGTACAAGCAGTTGAAGAGATAGGCCTCAATCCCTATTTGGTGGAAGTCATTGACCTCAAAGATCACTGCGCTTGGCCTCATCGGGATACACCTAGTGAAGCAACAGAAAAAGCCAAAGCCATGCTTCTAGCCGCTATCGAACGCGCCAAGCTTCTCGAACCTATAGAGAAACTTGAATTTCCAACTCTCAAATCTGTCCTAGTCATAGGCGGAGGCATAGCCGGTATGCAGACAGCTGTAGATCTGGCGGATTTAGGATTCGAAGTGAACCTAGTTGAAAAGGCGCCATTTCTCGGTGGCCTGGCTGCTCGCGCGGGTCGATTCTTCCCAACGGACGACTGTGCCATCTGTATACAGTCTCCTGCTTCAGATGTCAAAACCATCACCCACACCTCCCGGAAATGCGTATACCGTTCCGGCTTGAGCCAGATTCCCAATCTGAATATACTGACCAACTCAAAAGTCGTGAATGTTGAAGGGGTTCCTGGAAACTACAAAGTCACAATAGAGAAGAAACCAAGATACGTTAACGAACTGAAATGTGTTGCGTGCGATTTATGCACCACCGTTTGCCCTGTGGAAGTACCCGACAAGTACAATGCGAATCTGAAAACTCGTAAAGCCATTTACATGAGAGTTCCGAACGTTCATCCACCCGTCTACGTCATCGACGAAAGCGCCTGCAATTTTCACGATTGCGCGAAATGCGTTGAAATTTGTCCCACTGATGCCATTGAACTTGACCAGAAAAGCGAGCGGGTAACCCTAAACGTAGGCAGCATCACAGTTGCCACGGGCTTCCAAGAGTTCGATTCCACCGTCATAAAGGAGTACCACTACAGTGACTATCCAGATGTCATAACCAATCTTGAATTCGCAAGGATGATCGACGGCTTCGGTCCCACAGGTGGTGCGATCATTAGACCCTCAGACCGCAAGCCCGCCAAGAAAATCGTTATGATACAATGTGTCGGTTCGCGAGACAGACGTTACAATCCCTACTGCTCGAGCATCTGCTGTATGATCTCCCTAAAACATGCCTCGTTGATCAAAACAACCTATCCCGAGACAGACGTTACGATCTGCTACATAGACATAAGAACCACCGGAAGAGAGCACGAACATTACTATGAACAGGCCAGGGAGATGGGAATAAAGTTCGTCAAAGGTAGACCAAGCGAAATCTCACGGGATCCAGACACGAGGAGGTTAATCGTCGACGTTGAGGACGAACTCCTGAAAAGGTTCCTAGAATTGAAAGCTGATCTTATTGTGTTGGCCCCAGCTATGGTGCCAGCGGAAGGCACCAAGGATCTTGCTGAGATTCTGGGCCTCGAGTTGGATGAAGACGGCTTCTTCAAGGAATACAACGCCAAACTGAGACCCACAGAGACCAAACTGAGAGGAATATACCTGTGCGGAGGAGCAACCTTCCCGAAGGATGCGCCGACGACTTCTCTGCATGCTCACTCTGCAGCTTTAAAGGCTGCGAAGTTCTTGATCACTGGCAAGACAGTTAAAGATCAAAGGACCGCCGTAGTTAATGAAGAATATTGTGGTGACTGCGAGTTTTGTCCGGCCACTTGCCCCTATGGCGCGATAAGTTTGGTGTCAACCACTGAAGACCACTTTGTTGCTCGGGTATCCGATCTCCTATGCGAAGGATGTGGCATTTGCGTGGGAACATGTCCCCTCAACGCTATTGAGCTTAGGCATTCGAGGCCAAACCAGATGCTGGCTCAGATGAAAGCGCTCATGTCCGTAAATGGAACATCGAAGCCTTTGGTTCTAACTATCTGCTGTTCAGAGTGTGGTCACACCGCCGTTGACTCTTCTGGTATGGCCATGATGCAGTATCCAGCCAACGTAAGGGTAATGAAGGTTCCTTGCACAGGAATTCTGCAGGTTCACCAATTTCTAGAGGCCTTTAAAGCAGGTGCTCAAGGAGTGATGGTTGTGGGATGCAAAAGTAACGGCTGTCACTATGAGGCCGGTAGCCAGAAGGCTGAAAAGAAGGTGGAACTTGCTAAAATGTTGCTGAAGGAATATGGTATAGAGCCAGAAAGGTTGGAAATGTTCAGCATGATATACATTGAAGGAGACAAGTTCGCCGAGGCTGCGCGAACGATGACTGAGAGATTGAAAAAATTAGGTCAACTGCAGTTAATGGGCGGTTCTTAAGAGGAAACGAGGCGAATTAGAGTGACGCAAGGAAAAGAAGAAACAACGACCAATCTGGCTTTCTCTGATGTAATTACGAGTCGTTTAGGCGGCGAAACCATAACCCTATGCTACCAATGTGGAACCTGCGCCAGCAGTTGTCCAGTAGCCAGAATAACTCCACGTTTTAACCCTAGAGAAGTCATCAAACTTTCTCTCTTAGGAGAAAA
>DAOVDC010000085.1 GCA_030669695.1 Candidatus Bathyarchaeota archaeon | reverse complement strand
TCCTCCACCGCTTCGGCTATGGCTACGTTGATTTTCGCCGTTTCTGTGGCTCCTCCAGTCATCGCTTCTACGATGAGTGGGGCGGAAAGTTTGTGGTTGAAAACTTTTGTTGAGAGGTTGATTTTGTCTCGTTCGATTTCTGGTAGGGCCCTATGGATAAGGAAGATGTCCTCGAATCCTGTCGTTGCCCGTCGGGCTTGGACGTTTTCTTCTATGCATATGCGGATGTGGTTAGTCTTTCTTTTCTCGGTTGGGTTAGGCAGTTTTTTCACCCCTTTTCGATGAAGGTGCCGACAACTTCTTCTCCTTCAAGTGCACGGTAAACGTTGTCGGGTTTTAAAGCGTTCACGATTCTCACATTAACTCCATGTTCTAGTGCGGGTATCAGTTCAAGTATTTTTCCAAGCATGCCACCTGTGACATCGGTTACATTTGTTTTTTCGATTTTGTTTTGTAGCTTTTTCAGTTGTTGTAGGGTGATGTGTTGGATGAGTTGGGCGGACGGGCTGGTTTTAGGGTCTGCTGTGTAGAGGCCATCTACATCTACGCCTATTATGATGCGGTCTGCGTTCAGCCGTATTGCGAGTTGGGAGACAAGTTGGTCGCCGGACAGGATGGCGAATCCGATGTTCGAGTCTGGGACCGCGTCTCCGTAAAGAACTGGTGTGAATCCTAATTCAAGCAGTTTCGTTAATGGTCTTTCTTCCATGATGTGGATTCGGCCTGACTTTGTAATTATGATGGAGGCGGGTTGGATTTCTACTGCTGGGATGTTTTGGTTTATTAGGGAATCTATGACGTGTTTGTTTAGTGTTGTCATTGCTTGATGTGTTTTTGCGAATCCTATGATCTGTGACGAATCTTTGTAGCCTTCATCTATCTTGTACTGTTTTGCAACTGGATGACCGAAAGAACCACCACCATGAACTATGACAAGAGAGTTAACATCAGCTCGTTTGATCTCTTTTGTAAGTCTCGTGATTGCTCTCTTGTTTAGAGTAAAGGACTCATTCTTCATTGTAATAACTGATCCTCCAAGCTTTAGAATAATCGGCTTTGGTACTTGCGTTATCGTCTTTTCCTCCATTTTTCATTGAACGTTATTCGGATATATCAGTTCTTCTTATTTTCTCTGGAATAGAAGAACAGCAACAGTTACCTCAAAATCCTTTTTTTATCCTTCTATTTAATTCCTATTTGGCACATATCTTAGACCAGGGCTAGAAGCGTCACACACTCACAAACCACTTCTAACCGTGAAAAGCCAGATTCATCGATACATTTATAGTCATCATTTCATGCACAATCTTGTCAAAGGAGAAAGGCTGATGAGCGAACCCTGGTGGAAACGCCGAAGAAGGAAAAAAAGTCCACACACATGGTTCAACATCTTCGACGAGTTCGACAGACTCGAAGACATGATGGACGAAATGATGAGCAAAGCTTTTGAAACCCCGACCGAAAAAGCAAAAGCTTACAGACCCTACGTATACGGTTTCTCAATGTCTATCGGACCCAACGGAAAACCCGTGATCCGAGAATTCGGAAACGTTCAAAAAAGCCGTTTCGGCCCTCAAATCCGAGAAGAACGGGAACCCCTCGTTGACGTTATAGAGGAGGACAAAAACGTAGTCATCGTAACTGAACTCCCAGGCGTAGAAAAAAACGATATACACCTCCACACAACCAAAGATCACCTAACAATTTCAGTTGACACACCCAAACGAAAATACCACAAAGAACTAACACTCCCCGCAAAAGTAGACCCCCAATCCGCTCAAGCCTCATACAAAAACGGAGTACTCGAAGTACGCCTGAAAAAACTCGTAGAAAAACCATTCAAAGGCGAAAAAATCTTCGTAGGATAATTAAAGAATCCCCAAACCTAAGCGCCTAAAACGAGGTTGATTACATGCCCCAAAAACTTCGGAAAACCCGAAAGATGCGCGGCTCCAGAACCCACGGTTACGGCCAGATCGGGCAGCATAGAAAAACTGGAGGAAAAGGCGGACGAAAGGCAGGCCGCCACAAAGCAGGGTGGACGTGGGTGATAAAGCATGAGCCAGACTATTTTGGAAAAAGAGGATTCACGTCTCCGCAAAGTCTACACCGCAAAACCTCTATCATCAACGTAGGACAACTCGAAGAACTAGCTGACAGATTGGCCAAGGAACAACCAGAAAAAAAGAAGAAAAAAACCGTTCTAGACCTCAACAAGCTGGGATACAACAAGCTCTTAGGAATGGGAAACATAACCAGACCTCTCCTCGTCAAGATTACATTTCACTCGGAAAACGCGGCTAAAAAAATAGAGAAGGCTGGCGGGCAGATCCTAGAAAAAACATGATTAATTCATTGAGCTAAAAATTAATTACCAAGCATTGCAACCTGTTTTATGAACAAAGAAGGAAAAGCGCATGGCCGGTAGATTTCTCAGGATGTTCCAGCCTCTTTCAAGGTTTGTACCCGAAATCAGCCCACCTCAGCGCAAGGTAGGATTTAACGAAAAGCTGTTCTGGACTGCCATGGCACTGGCATTATACCTTGTCATGTCCGAGGTGCCGCTATACCTGCCTCCTGGGGCGGAAGGCGGAGACCCCCTCCAATATCTCCGAGTAATTTTCGCCTCGAATCGAGGATCCTTAATGGAACTTGGAATAGGTCCCATAGTAACTGCAGGCATCATTCTACAGCTTCTTGTGGGATCCAACATGATTGAATGCGACATGTCCAACCCTGATGACCGAGCCCTTTTCACTACTGCTACCAAGGTCTTTTCTATAATCATGACTGGAGTTCAAGCTTCTGCATACCTAATTGGGGGAATGTACGGCAGTCTACTACCTGCGAGATCCATGGTCGTCTTTATTCAACTCATGTTCGCCGGGATTTTGCTTATGCTTTTAGATGAATTGTTACAAAAGGGCTGGGGAATTGGGAGCGGAATCAGCCTGTTCATTATGGCAGGAGTGGCTCAAACTATTGCATGGTCTTGTTTGTCTCCTTTACCTGCATTTGGAGAGGTTGGAAAACAATCTGGAGCTCTGATCGCCTTCTTTCAAACAATCCTAAGTGGTCAATCGTTAAGTAATGTCTTCTTTAGACCTGGACAAAACCCCACCATGCTGGGTTTCATCACGACAATAGCTGTTTTTCTCATAGTGATCTATGCAGAAGGAGTGAGGATCGAGCTTCCCATTTCATACGCCCGTTATAGAGGATTTCGCGGCCGATACCCCATAAAACTACTATACGTGTCTAACCTACCCGTGATTTTCGCCTCCGCTCTTTTCGCAAATATATATTTCATATCTCAACTTCTTTGGAGTCAACCATGGGGCAGAAACAACTTTTGGGTTAGTCTCTTGGGCCAGTATGCAGTAGGAGAAGGAGGACAATCTCAACCCGTGGGTGGCCTCGTTTACTACGTGATTTCTCCTCAAAATCTGTCAGACGTTGCAAGTGATCCCATCCGAGCACTTGGATTCACGGCCATCATGGTCGCATTTTGCGTCGTTTTTTCACTCACTTGGCTTGAAGTGGGAGGTTTAGGTCCAAAAATGGTTGCGAAACAACTTATTGACTCGGGAATGCAGATTCCAGGATTCAGAAGATCAAGTAAACCCATTGAATCACTTCTCAATCGTTACATTCCCACAGTTGCTGTACTCGGAGGGATTGTAGTGGGACTAATCGCTTCGGTTGCGAACTTCTTCGGAGTGTTTGGAACGGGTATGGGCATTTTGCTGGCCGTCGGAATTCTATACCAATATTATCAGCTTCTGATGCAAGAACGCGTCGCAGAAATGTATCCTGCCTTACGTCGCTTCTTAGGAGGCTGATCATTGCTTTCAAGGTTCACAGCTGATGTCTACATGGTATTAACTTGTGCGTCGATGAAAACG
>DAOVDC010000006.1 GCA_030669695.1 Candidatus Bathyarchaeota archaeon | reverse complement strand
AACAACTAAGCGAGCTAAGCGAGATGTCGGATAGACTGCGAAAGAAGCCTCGACTTTTTCACATAGACATGGGGGAAAAAATACACGACTACGTTGGGGACATTATGGAAGGAGTGGCAGAAGGAATCAGCGGCGAACTTGAAAGGTCCGTGTTCATCGGCCCACACGGCGTAAGGGTGTCTAGAGGAAGACGCGAAGAAGATGTGGTCAAAACTGACCCGGCAAAAGCGGCTTCTGCAATGAGCGCCCTCGGAAACGAGTATAGGCTGAGGATTCTAGGGGAACTTATGTACGGTGGACGGTACATTAGTGAGCTACAAGACAAACTTTCTGAAATCACCGCTAGCACGCTTTCCAGCCATCTCGACGTTCTTGAAAAGGCTGGTTTAGTAGCTCAAGAGAAGGTTAGAGGAAGATATCTAATCACCATACCAGGAAGAATGGCGTACAAAATGGCGAAAAAAATCGCCAAATTCATTGAGAAGGAACTGGAACCAGAATGAAATATCTAAATTATAAACTCAGTAATGAACCTCTGAAGATTATCGAAGACGCAACGCTATTGAAAAACGAAAGATGCGTTGTAGATGCCCTAGAAGGCACCTTAGCCCTCCCCATACTAATTGACGAAAAGGTTCAAGGATACGTTTTCCACGGGACAGGTAAACTCGTGGTAGACTCGATTATTGAGACAACGAAAGGAGCGGTCGGGAAACCTACTGTCAAAGACTTGAAACACCAATTTATGATGCTTGGAGGAGCTGAGGAAGTCAAAGACAATTTAGGTAATGCTGATACCTCTGATCTACAAAATGCAGGTTACGAAAGAGTAGACGCCTTTATAGAGCATGCAGAAGAACTCTGTGGACGCTTGTTGAAAGAAAAACACTGCCACGTAGACTTCAATGGAAAAGACTCTCGATTGTTCGCATTTCTGAATGAAGAAGACAAATTAGACCTCTTGATCTCAAAAAGCAATAAGCTAGTATACAAGTCGGAAAAGAAGGTCTATATATCAAAAGGAAACAAGAGCGTTTTGCAGTGTCCTGGAGAGATCATAGTGTCGAGAAAAGGAAAAACAGTAGTTATCGCCAACAATGACATCTTGATTGAGAAATAGCTCTAATATAAAAAAATGAAAGCTCAACAAGACCTGAGGGCCTTGTCTTCTGAAGCTAGCGAGCAGACGAGAAAAGAGACACACAAATGGGATCCCCTATTTTCACCTTAAACGTTTCAGAGGCGTTCCCCTGATTTACGGAGATTTCCAGAAAATCGCTGCTTCCGATGAGTGCCAACGGCGCTTTGACTGGAACCTTTCCATAGGCTGGGCAAAACTTCAACTTTGACACTTTTTTTCTAAACTTCACGTAAAGTAGACAACCTTCTTTCATACCAACCTTTTCAAGGTCCTTTGTTGAGATGTTGCTGACTACGTTGCCAAAATCATCTATGTAGAGAACCTCTCCGAGCAAACCGTCTTTTCCCATTCGGGGTTTCGCGAATCTAGGGATCAAATAGTCATGGATTTCGGGGCCAAACTTGGAGGGAACGCGTCCTTTAGCGAGATGTGCGGCTGCTGGAGCGAAAATGTCTCTACCATGAAAAGTTCTTGAAATCGTTGGAAGCATGTAGTGCGGGTTGCTAATGTTATAAACATGACGTATTCCTTCCCTTTGAGCAGAAAGCATGAGGAGACCGTTATCAGGGCCCACGTAGAAATAACGTTTAGTTTCAACGATGAGAGGACGTCGCTTGGTTCCAACTCCAGGATCTACAACAGCCATGTGAACAGTGCCCACTGGAAAATACGGTGCCACAGAAACGAGCACAAAGGCACCCATGCGTATGTTGAACTTTTCAATCTGATGGCTTATGTCTGTGATGCGTGCCTCGGGACAGATAGAAAGTATCACCGCCTTCATTTCTGCTACGTATGGGTCTTTTACACCAAAATCTGAAAGCAACGTTACAAGCGGTATAGTTGGCCTCATAGTCTTCGTATTTCTTTCCCTTCTTGGGTTCATAATACTTTTCGAACTATGCCTTTTACCTCTTTCATTAAGTTGTGACATACCCACAGCCTCACTAAGGTAATCACGCTTTCAAATCTAACTTTAGATTTAAATCAGATATAGAAGATTCCTCCATAAACTTGAAATTCTAGAAGTGAGAAAAGATACTCTGGGAATGCGTGTTAGGCTTGAAAAATAAGCCCTGAAAGAGAAAGGAGAGTTTTCTTTATACACGCATCCCCTTCATCGGGACCAAAGTTTGTATGTTCATTTCTATATATATTTTTTGCAAACATCTTAGGGTCGTATATCTTAGAGTAATACATGGACGATTTGGTAGAGAACATTTAGAGATTCTTTTCAACAATACTCATGTAAGAACTTGACATTTTTATCCATGTATGCTTAGAAGATGTGAAACTCGATAGATGGACAGCTATTTTTTGTATCATCGCTCTAAATCGCTGAACTGCTTCAACAGCAATTTTCCAGTATGCTTTATCTCTCTGAAACCTTATCATTAAGCTGAAGAGTGTTGTTGCATCAAAACGAACAAATCCCTCTAGAGCAACTCAATGAAGAGAAATACGCTCGAGTGTTGTGTTATCCAAAATATGATTTGAAGGAATTAAGAAAGCGTCTTGAGGAGCTAAAGAGGCTCGGCATTGAGACATTAGAGTTCTCTGGAGGAAAAACAGCTTTTAACGTGCCAGTTTTAGGTAAAGGTTGCGTAGGCGTAGTAGTCATGGCTCACACGGACCGAGGAAAAGCTGCATTGAAAATTCGCAGGGTAGACGCAGATAGAGCTGGGATGCAACACGAAGCGGAAATGTTGAGAAAAGCAAACACTGTCAAGGTTGGTCCAAAACTGTTCGATGTCACCGAAAACTTCCTCCTAATGGAGTTTATTGAAGGAACGTTGCTTCCAAAGTGGGTTGAAATGTTAAGTGGGAAGGGAATGAGGGCTAGGATTCGAAGGGTCTTGCGAAACGTCTTGGAACAGTGTTGGAGACTGGACGAAGAAGGCTTAGACCATGGAGAGTTGAGCACAGCTCCAAAACATATTCTAGTGCGCATGAATGATGAACCTTGCATAGTGGATTTCGAAACCGCCAGCGTCAACCGAAGAGTTTCCAACGTAACCTCAATCTGTCAATATCTCTTCTTGGGAAGCCGTGTCGCAAAGATGATGAAGAGGAAACTCGGTAGAATCGATAAAGCACAATTAATAGAGACCTTGAGAAACTATAAGCAAGGGCGTTCACTGGAAAACTTCGAAAATATCTTGAACACGTGCAAACTCCGTAAGGTTTAGAAAGGCAACTAACAAAAAGTTGATGTGCAGAATGTGGGGTCGTGGTCCAGTTTGGTCTAAGATTCGCGCTTGGGGTGTGCGAGATCCGGGGTTCAAATCCCCGCGACCCCACCAAAATGAGCAATTCATGAATGATCTTTGTGCAGTCAACCTTTTTGGGGATTCTTTGGAAATGTAAGAAAACTTTAACTGTCTTGATAAGATATATATATTGGTTACACCGTTTTACACTTGATGAAAGTTGAAAACGACTTACGTGAAAGGGTATGTCTATCCGTTGAAGCTACCACAGGACAGCTTGGATGCCCTTGCAAAAATTATAGATAAGTTGGGTTGTTCAAAGGCTGAGGCGATAAGAGACGCCATCAATTATTATGCAGATTACCTCCAAGGTTTAGAGGTTGTAAATCTGCGAAACCTGTCTGAAGAGGAAGCTAAAAGGGAAATCCAAGAATATTTGAGGGGCAAAGATAGGGTTAGCGCCGATGAAATAAGCGACGAACTCAGAATTGACATGGGAATTGTAAACAAGGTTTTGCTAGGACTATGGCAAGAAGGGGACGTAGAACCTATTGAGTGAAAGAATTGAAGGCAAAAAGATTAGGTGCGTCGGTAGGAGGTTGAGCCGACCTAGGTTAATTCATTTCACAGGTAGACATAGAGCAATAGAGATTTTTGTTGAGGGAAAACCAGCAGTGGCCGAAGTAGTTAAGATTTGGAAGGTAGTGAAAAAGTAGCCAGTTAAACAGACTATCTATTCTTTGACAACTTCTACGTTTCACAAAAGCCATCTAGGCTTTCCTTCTAAATATTCTGTTAGAAACTTCGCAAATTCGGGATTAGATGAATACAGCCTCACGACTTCTTCATTCACCAAAACTTCGAGACTGCTTGGAATAGTTTGAGAAATCAGGTATGCTACGCCAACATGCCTTCCGCCGTCCCTTAGTTTCTCGGTGAACAGTTTCACCACATCTGTGTATTTTCGTTTTATTTCCACCATCCAGCGACCTGCTTCTACGTATGGCCCAGAGATTGTGCGTGATGCTCCAACGTGTTTTTGCAAAAACCTCTTACATTCCGCCCTTTTCCTGATAGGAGGCCCTAAATGTTTCTTCATAAGTGGGAGGAAACGCTGTTCTACCTCGAAGATAAATAAGTTAAGGTTTTCTTCATCGCTCCAAGCAACATCACGAACGACGTTGAAATCGTGTTGTTGAAGCATTTTACGCAGTGACCGTTGAGACTTGTAGAGTTGGCCCCACAGAACGTCTGAGACTACTTTCACCGCTCCGAATTTTACAAAAACGATGGTTGATCCGCGAGTTTTTATAGTGCTGACCAGCCCTTTAGCATTTAAGGCTTTGACATCTTTTGGATAAAAGAATCTCAGACTGGGACTTTGAAGAAACGCCCTTGCCGCAACAACAAGTTCATCCAACCGTTTCTTTCTCACCGCTGCTGCCACGTTTCTTCCCTTGTCAACAGGATCCACCAAAACAAGTGGTCCTTCAAAAATTCTTCCCACCTCTTTTTCTCTTCCCTTATAATACTCCTCGTAATCAATGATTCCTTTTTCCTTCCAGTCCGCTACTGCCTTCAAAACTTCTATAAACGATCCGTAGTTGAGGGTGAGAAGTTCGCAGAGGTATCCGCTGAACCCGCCAATCTTTATTTCGGCACCGTAAACGCCGATGCCCTTCATGAATTTCTTTAAGAGCCTGATCTCTCCGCGCATGGTTTCATCCAAAAGTGGCTTCATATAATCTGTGTGAAACGGAGTTCTATCGGTGGCACTGATCCACCCGCCCCGCTTGACTTGATAACACGGAACAATGTTCACTCGCACCTCGTCGACTATAGACTCAAGATAAGGGTGCTCAGCGAATCTTTCAATCTGGTTGAAACCCTCGGTAGCTTTTCTAGCGATTTCTAGGCAAGTGGTTCCAAACGATTCGCGTGGTAGGATGGTTGGCACACGCATGAAAATGTCTATGTCAGGCTCTTCGCTCAGCCAAGTGTCTTTTGCAACTGAGCCTTCCACCCGCACCTTAGCGTCTATCCCAGCTTCTTTAGCCGCAGCTGTTACTTTGTTTACCAGCCTGTCGGCTAACTCAAGGATGCACTTTCTTTTTCCGCTGCTTGGAGTGATCCTTTTCAGAACATCTGCACATACTTCTTTAAGAGTTGAGCCCAAATAATGTCACCAGATGAAACCGTTTTCTATGCTTCAATGGCAAACTTCTCTTAAGGTCGAGTAGATAGGCCCTTTTGGCGTCAAAACGCTCTTTTTCAGCTTCAAGCAGTTAGCCTTAACAACGCCGAACTCGTAGTCTGCCAGCTCCTCAATGCATTGGACGAGTTCAGCTTTGTTTCGTCCTGTTTTTACGCGGACAATTGTGAGGTGTGGACTGAATCCTTTCGAGTCGGGTCTAAAGCCTAGTTTCTGGAGGCGTGGTTCCAGTTGACTGGAGATATTTGTAAGCTCGTCTGCGCCTTTTTGGATTCCCGCCCAAACAACCCGTGTGTATTTCAAACTGGGAAACGCGCCTAGGCCTCTAATTTCCACGTCAAACGGAGTAAACGAAACCTTGTTCACTTCTTCATGAATCGAGTCAATCATGCTGAGGGATATGTTTCCGAGGAATCTCATGGTTATATGTATGTTTCGTGGTTGAACAAGCTTCAAACCTGCACCCGTATTAACGAGGATCCCTTGGGCTTCTGAAAACTTTCTCAGCACTGGCTCGCTGTCAATGTCAAATGCAATAAAGCTTCGAATCATCTCTGACATGGCCACTCATTCCTGCCAATTCTGTAAATCTATTAATTCTGTTGCGTTTAAAGGTTTTAAGTCGAGCATGTAGATACATTTACAACGCGCGAGTATGATGTGGCGATGAAGGAGAAAATCGTTGTAGGCGTAGCTGGCATGCCAGGCTCTGGGAAGGCGACGGTCAAGGAGATTGCTCAAGAAATGGGCTATCCAATGGTCGTAATGGGCGACGAGATACGTGAAGAGGCTAAGCGAAGGAAACTGAAGCCCACTCCGAAAAACCTCGGTCAACTCATGCTTAAGTTGAGAGAAGAAGAGGGCCAAGCTGTAGTAGCCAGACGATGTGTTCCAAAAATTGAAAGCGCAGAAGAAAAGGTTGTTGTCGTTGATGGAATTCGAAGCTTGCATGAGGTAAACGAGTTCAAGAAACGCTTTCCATACTTCTTTTTTGTTGCCATTTATGCGTCGCCTGAAACAAGGTTTCAACGTCTCTTTCAAAGGAAGCGAAGCGATGACCCAAAGAGCTGGGAAACCTTCACGGAACGTGATTTAAGGGAGCTTAACGTCGGCCTAGGAGATGTCATGGCCACTGCGGATTACATGCTCATAAACGAGGGGTCGAGAGTGCAACTAAAAAGAAAAGTGCGTAAAGTTTTGGAGAGTGTGACCGAGAAATGGATGAAATAAACGTTCGCGTAGAGGTTAAAGTCAATCCTACTGAGGATTTGGAAAAGGTGAAGGAGGCGGCGGAAAACATCTTTGGAAACATAGAGTTCGAGGTTATACCTGAAAAACGGGGCAGCCTGCTCGTCGCAGAAGCCATGGGCATCGATGGGCTTACAAATCTCCGTGATTTGCTTCGTAGGGAGAGGATTCGCGATGCTGCACGTGGTGTGTTTTTTGAAGGGTTAAGCAAGAAATCCGTAGTCTTCTATTTGAACAAGCAAGTTGCGTATGTGGGGCACATTTCATTCTCTGCGCCTGTGGGAGAATCCCCGTTAGGGCCAATCAAGGTTCAAATTCGCTGTGACAGTCCGCAAGAGCTCATTGAATGGTTGGCTCCAAGGACAACCAAACGCAAACAGAAATAATTTGTATGTGATTGCATTGCCTAAAACAAGAATCGGCTTATCTATGCTCTTCTGCCTTGGGGCGCCCTTCTTCTCTCTTATGAAACGCCTTAACACTATTGACGTATCTTACGTAGAACTTCTTGACGAGGGTTTGCATACGCTTAACGGCAGACGAGTGAAAGCTCTGAAGAAGGTAGCTCGGTCCCGTGGCCTTGAGCTGTCGCTTCACTCGCCATTTGCGGATATCAACATAGCTTCTCCCAGTTCGGTTTTGCGACGGACAATTTTAAAGCGACAAGAAAAATCCATTTTCTATGCCTCCCAACTTGGTTGTCGACTATGGGTTTTTCATCCCGGCTTAAAGACTGCGGTCAGTCCCTTTTATCCCGGGTTAGAATGGCGGCTGAACCTGGATTCAGTGCACACATTGTTAAGAATTGCCAAGAAGCACGGCGTTGAAATAGCGATTGAAAATGTTCCTGAGCCACATCCGTTTCTAATGAAGAGCGTGCAGGACTTTTCGCGTTTCTACAACGAACTCGACGAAGACATAGGGCTAGTGTTTGACATAGGGCATGCGAACATCAATCGTCAGATTCAGGATTTCATCACGCGTTTTTCTGATAAGATTGTCCACGTACATGCAAGTGATAATGATGGAGCTGGTGACCGGCATCTTGGAATAGGATATGGAACCGTAGACTGGAATAGTGTTGCGAAAGCGCTTGAGAAAGTCAAATACAATGGACTTGTCATCTTGGAATCGGTAGAACATGTGGAAGAAAGTCTTCGAAAACTACAGAAACTTTTCACCTAAGCGTCTAGGAGAGGAAGATCAATCTTCATAAAGTCTTCAGCCACATCTACGCGAGGGAACGTCTTCTTCGCTTGTTCAAGCAAAAGGTCCGCTGTCTTGTATCGTGCACTGATATGAGTTAATACCAACCATTTAGCCTTCGCCTTTTTTGCAACCTCCGCTGCTTGGCTGGGGGTAGAGTGCCCGTCCTCTTCAGCTTTCTCCCACAATTCGTCATCAAATGTGGCGTCATGAATCAACAAGTTCGTGCCTTCAGCGAACTTTATGATGCTATTCAAAAACTTGGTGTCCCCTGTATAGACGACTTTTCTTCCGGGGCGTGGAGGACCCAACACTTCTTCAGGCTTGATAATTCGTCCATTTGGAAGCTTGACTGTTGAGCTATGCTGTAGTTTTGACCATAAGGGCCCTTCCGGAATCCCTAAAGATTTTGCTTTCTTTGGATAGAATTTTCCTGGTCGAGGTTTTTCCACAAGCGCATAGGCCAGGCTTGGGATAACGTGTTCCGTCCAAATCGTATCTACTACGTATTCTTTCTCCTCACAGACCACGCCAACGTCTTCAATTTCAGAAATTTCTATGGGATAAGTGAGCACAAACTGAACAGTTTGCTTAATCGCTTCCACAAATGCTTTGATCCCGGGAGGCCCGTAAATCTCCAGTTTCTTTTCCCTATCCAACAAGGACATGGTTTGAAGAAGCCCAGGCAAACCGAGCACATGGTCTCCATGCATATGTGTAATGAAAATTTTCATTTTTCGATGAAAGCTCACCTTAGCTTTGATCATCTGTCTTTGAACGCCTTCGCCGCAGTCAAATAGAAAAAGCTCACCTTTTCGTTGAACAGCAATAGCTGGCAGGCTTCTCTGAGGCGTTGGGATGCTTCCCGCGGTTCCTAGAAAGACAACACGTAAGCTCATTTCAAGTCCTCTCGAAGACGACTATCTCTCTTGTTAGACTTCTGTAAAGATAATCTTGTATATACTTGTTTGTTGGTCTTGGCTAGGGAGAGGGGGGATTTACAGTGCGTTTTGGTAAAGATTATTAGCATTTTTGGTGTAGTCTGTTTTTCGGTGAAGATTATTTTTGGTTGGTGAAGATAAGGTTTTTAACTATTCAGCTAAACTGAAGTATATCGAGGCGGTAGTTATGCCAAAGGCATCACGTAAAGGCTGGACAAAGGAGAGAGCTAGCTATCGTATTCTTGAGTATGAGGATGAATTTTCGGTCACATACATCAACGGCTTCAAAGAGATATGGAAACTTCCTAAAATGAATTTTAAACTTGATGAAGTAAAAAATAGGCTTCAAGGACCTTCCGAGAGGGGAGAAAGAGGTCTCTTCGGGAGAGAGTTTCTAAAGAAATATGGAAAGAAAGTATTTTCAATAAGAATGCCCTAAGTACGAGTCTAAACGAAACACGCTTGGCTGCGCTCCGTGTTAGAGGAAAATGGAGATAGGCCAGAGAAGTAGGACAAAAAATGCTACAACCAAGAAAAATCACCCACATACCTTTCTAACTATTCTTTAACAAACACAGCAATTTCGCGGGTTAGACTCCTGTGAACGCGGATATAATGAGACTCTACTTGCTTAAAACCTAGCTGTTCGCCGATTTCACCTATCTTTATTGATTTTGGAGAGGCCATACAGATTCGCCGCCCCTTCGGAAGTTTGTCATCTATCATTGACAGCGTATCCTCAACAATCTGCCGAGTGTTCCATCCAAGCGTTGTTGCCAATTTGCCATAAGGAGGATCTGTGACGACACAGTCAGTGTTGGCTATTGGAAGGTGCCTAGCGTCTGCAACCACCATCCCCTCTGGGTGCACACCGTAGTAGAGAAGATTTTGGAGACTCCCTTTCACCATGCGTGATTGTACATCAAAACCGATCACACGGCACCCTATCAACCCTGCTTCTACAAGCATTGTGGCAGTTCCGCAGAAAGGGTCAAGCACCAACTCTCCTGCCTTCGGCTGAGCTAAATTCACCATACACCTCGCAAGCTTTGCGGCCATGGCTGAAGGATGGAAAAAAGGTCGCTTTCGGGGCCCTCTCGCAACAAAAGGTTTCGGTAAGATATCAGCTGTTTTTAGCCCAAAAATAAATCGATCTTCTGTTAAAATTCCGAAAAAAGTCTTTTGAGGCTTCTTCAAGCTCACTTTAGTACCTTTAACCTTGCTTAGAATTAGCTCACCAAGTTTTCGTTCCAGTTCCACTCTAATAGCAGGTGAAGCGCTTCCTCTAACTCTTCTCACGCGAACAACAAAAGTTTCATCTCGTTCAATTACACCATCTAAAGAGGTGGAGCCCATCTTATTTTTGATGCCGGCAATAGTAGCATGACAATTTAATAGCTCCAGACCGCAAACTCGGGTCATAGCCGACCTCGATTTAACTGATTTTACGCTGTCTAAACTTGCTTCTACGCGAAGAACTTGAGCCAATTTCTCCAAGATTCGGTATTCATGGTCTTCCGCCTTCAAAATGGATTGGAGTTCCGCTTGAGGTAGGGTTGGGTGTTCGCCTGAGAGTAGGAAGAAAAGTCTAGCCACGCTTAGACTCCTCTTTTAGCTAGCGCCTCCACGATTAATGGAGCAACCGAGACAACACTAACAAGGCTGGGAACGCAGTCTGTGCCCACGATTTCATCAGCACCGCTTTTCAGGATTCTGTCTTTCGAGTCTCCGATGAGAAGAGGATGCACACACGCTGCGAACACTCTGCCAGCGCCTTCAGCCTTAACCAGTTTGACGGCTTTAGTCATTGTCCCACCGCTGCTGATGATGTCGTCGAATATGATTACGTTTCGATTCTTCACCGGTAAAGATTCTTTCTCAATTGTAACTTTTCCAGTTATTCGGTTTCTGTGAGTTGAGATACATCCGTATCCACCTTCCAAGACATTGTTCGCCTGCACCGCTGTGTCTAACGCTTTTTTGCCAAGCGACAGAGAAAACGCTCCATCAAAGCCTTTTTTCTTGAAATACTCAGCTAGAAGACTGATGGCTGATAGATCATCAATGTGTATTTTGAAGGTTTTCAGGATTTTAGGGTTATGAGAGTTTACGGTGATTAATCTGTTTACGCCACACTTTTCTAAAAGTTTCATTAACGTTTTTATGCTGAAGGCTTCGCCGGATCTGAAGCGTTTGTCTTGTCTAGCATACGCAAAATATGGAACAACGGCGGTAATGCTCTTTGCTTTTTGGTCTTTTGCATTATCCGCCATAATAAAGAGTTGAATTAAACGTTCATTTTGGGGTGGACTTGTCGTCTGAACAATGACAACGTGCTCATTCTCTACGTTTCCGTCAAATCGAATGTAAGATTCTCCGTCGGGAAAACGCTTGAACTTTACTGGAACAACCTCTATCTTCAGCATGTTCGCGATCTTTCGACCTAGTTCTGGGGACGCTGGGCCTGGAATTATTATCAATGTGTGTTCACTGGAGAAAATAGTATTGTACACAGAATTATAATTATCGTTCCCTTAACAGTCTGTTCCTGTTTACTTTCTAACTTCACGGCCGATGGAAAAAGATAACTTCTAATTCAGTTATAATCCTCTAAAAACTATCTGTCTATGAGGCTGAACCCTTTGGGTGAAAAGCTGAGAGCTTTTTTAAAGGTCGTTGGAGTTTTTCTGGTATTAACGGGGATTTGGACTCTCTATCGACTATGGTCTGTAAACTTGATCATTTGTGATGGTGAGATGAATTGGAGAATGTTCTTTGTAACACAGATTGTTTTTCAACCGTTACTGACGTTGTTACCGATACTTTTCATCGTTCGCTACGTTGAGAAAAGAAGAATAGGGTCAATAGGTTTATCTAGGCAAAAGTTCGTTAGAAACGCATTCTTCGGGATTTTTCTCTCACTATTTAATAGTATTGCATTTGCTTGCCTTGCATACGTTCTGTTCGTTCCATTAGGAGCTGGTCCAATAACATTCACTATAAACCCTGAAAACCTAGGCCTAACTTCAATTTTTCTAATGCCCCTAACTTTCTTTTTAGTCGTCGGTCCCTCTGAGGAAATAGA
The DNA here is from genome assembly GCA_030669695.1 of Candidatus Bathyarchaeota archaeon. Next base: position 3,703 of record DAOVDC010000006.1, on the reverse strand, counting down.
GACTAGAGGATACTTTCAAACGCGCTTGCTAGAGCACTTTGGTCCGAGATTCGCGATAATTTTTTCTTCGATGCTTTTCGCGTTGGCACATGTTCCCATCGATATGCTTATTTGGAGATATGATGTTTGGATGATGCTTTTCCATCTATTAGGGGTTTTCGTAAGTGGCTCTATAATGGGGTATCTCTATTGCCGGAGCGGTGTGCTGACTGGTCCAATTTTTCTACACGCTTTCTTAGATACACTATCCCTCGCTTACTGGTTTAGTTTTGACTATGAAAGATTAAGTCCTGAAGTTCGTTTCGGGATAGAAGGTCTAATCTGGGCAGTTGTTACAGTACTCACCTTTTTACTTATCCGCTTTTTAACATCCAAGTTAGGTTTAAAAATAGAGAATCTTCCATGGGAGACCACAAAAACCCAATAGAAGGGAAACCAGCGGGACGATTAATCGGAGTGTCTCACTTCGTTTTCCCATATTCTTCAACTAGTTCTTTGGCTCTGTCTAACCTTACTTTACGTTCTTCAACCATCTTTTCAACTATTAGGTTGATCAATTCTCCAGATGCTCCAGCCATGATTGCCACGTTTCGAGCGTGCAGTGCCATGTGCCCCCTCTGGATACCCTCATGAGCCAGTGCTCTCAATGCACCAAGGTTCTGTGCCAGCCCCACGGCGGCTAAAACTTCAGCCAGCTCATTGGCGGTTTTTACACCCAAAATCTTCAATGCTATTTTGGCCACGGGGTGCACTCTTGTGGCGCCTCCAACGGTTCCCACAGCCATTGGGAGTTCAATTGAGCCTACGAGGTCTCCGTCTTTGTTCTTCTCCCAGACTGTTAGTGGACTGTACTTGCCTGATCTTGCTGCGTAGGCGTGGGCTCCTGCCTCTACGGCGCGGTGGTCGTTGCATGTAGCTATTACGACGCCGATTATGCCGTTGAGTATACCTTTGTTGTGTGTTGCGGCGCGGTACGGGTCGGCGGCAGCGAAGTTGTAAGCTTCTATGATGCCGTCTACGATTTTTTCTCCGCCTAACTCCTCCTTTGCCACGACAGTCCAAGCTCTTGCCAGCCGTTTTGTGGCTAGGTTGGAGATGATTCTCAAATACACTCGGCCGTGCGTAATTCTTTCAATCAGCGGAGCAACAGCCTCTGCCATGGTGTTGACAGCGTTTGCACCCATTGCGTCTCTGCAGTCCACGTGAAGCTCGGTGATGACCATGGGGCCACTGGTAGCCTGTATCACCTTTACTTCTAGGTCTTTGGCGCCTCCTCCAACCGAAACCAGCATGGGATCCTGCTCGTTCGCCTTCTGGAGGATTTTCTCTTTTGCCGCAAGAACAGCCATCTTAGCTCCATACGGGTCGTCTATATTCACCGCTTGGATTTGTCCAATCATGATCGGCTCGGTGCTGCTAGTGAAGAAGCCACCCTTTAACCTTGCTATCTTCGCCGCGTAACTTGCTGCAGCCACCACGGAAGGCTCATCAATCGCCATCGGAATCAAATAGTCTTGTCCATTGATTAGAAAGTTCACCGCGATTCCGAGAGGTATGGGGAATGCTCCAACTACGTTCTCGATCATTCGGTTTGCTAACTCCAGCTTTAGAGACCCTGTGGATAAGAGAGTTTCAACTTCTTCATCTGTTAAACCAGCAAAGTCTTTTACGATTTGCACTCTTTTTTTTGGGGTTAGTTTATAAAATCCCGAAATCTGAGACGTTCTACTCAATTTGAGCCACCTTAATTTCTAATTTTACTAGATGAATATACATGACATAAGAATTTAACTCATTTTTCAGAGATCATTCAAGAGCATACTCAGCTCCAGTAGAATTCTGGAAACATTGGAACATATAGAGCGAAATGTATCAACAAGAAAACGCTGAACATCACTCCTAATGCTATTGCCTTCTTTTTAATTGATCTTGTTATTTTGAACATCAATAGACCCCATGAGAATACATATAGGTCATTGGCAATGATATACACCGGAATTGTATTTCCCATCCCATGGCTTTCAATATGGGCTGTGTCATTAATGTATGGAATTATGGCGCCAATCACAAAGAAAATACTAAGAGCTAGAATCTGCAGAAATCGTTTATTCTTTTCTTTCCCATAATCATATAGTTTGAACGTTATGAATAAACCAAGTGCCGCCAGTGAACCGTTAAAAATGTGCCCCCAAAACGTGAAACCAGGTGGCATGTGGGGTCCGTAAGGCTGAAAGTTGAACCCGTAGATCAGAGACAAACCCCTATCTAAGATCATAAACGAAAAATAGAATACACCAACTACTAGCAATGCTGAAATCGCTGTTTCTCTTTTCAGGGTTTGAATCGTATCTAGCACCTCAGTGCTTGCTTTTCGATTTTCTCTTATCTGCTACTTAATCTACATAAGTTTTTTCAAAAAAAGGATTACTGCAACTCCTGTCCCTGATGCATCGAAGCCATCTTTATGCGTGCCATTTTAGTTTCTAATTTATGGATAGTATAGATTCCGAAAATTTCAGAATTTTCCTGAGTAGCAAAGATTTATACCCTTATACTAGTATAATAGTATGAGAGTTCGTGGAATGCATTCTGAAAAAGAGTTAAACGGCCATAAAGTATGCGAAGCTCTGAGTCTTCCAAGCCGAATGCGCATACTGCAAGAACTCATAAAAGTATACCCAAATAGGCTAACGATTTCTAAACTGCAACAGATAACGTCGGAGCCACGCATGACCGTCTGGTTCCACATGAACAAACTCAGAGAAGCAAACCTCGTCAAGCTAAACGGGTCTAGACGAGGCTTCAAAGCCATAACAAGGGCGTTGATCATACGGTTCAACGGAAATGGGATTCAGTTGGAGGAGGAGAAGGGGTAAGAGAGGAGTAAGATGGTAAAAGAAGCTATGCTTTACGAAGAGTTGCCAGAAAACAAGGTGCGATGCAATCTTTGTGGAAGGCGTTGCATAATAGCTGAAAGCGCTGTTGGGTTCTGCTTGGTTAGAAAAAATGAGAAAGGGAAACTCTACTCGCTCGTGTACGCCAAAGCCTGCTCCGTATGTGTTGATCCGATAACAAAAAAGCCTCTCTCTCACTTTAATCCCGGTTCGCAGGTCATGTCCATAGCCACGGTGGGATGCAACTTCCGCTGTCGTTTCTGTGATAACTGGGTTATCAGTCAGGAAAAGAAGATTCAGGGATACGATTTCCCTCCAGAAAAAGTTGTAAAGGCCGCGAAGGATAATGGATGTCAGGGTATAAGTTATACCTACACTGAACCAACCATCTTTTTCGAGTACGCTTACGACACGGCGACGTTGGCTCATAAGGAAGGGATTTTCAACACTTTTGTGACTAACGGATACATGACCCCCGAAGCCGTTCAATTAATAGCTCCAATCTTGGACGCTGCAACAGTGGATTTTAAGGGCGCAGGAGACCCGGAATTCTACAAGAAATTTGCAGCCGTTCCATCCGTGGAGCCAATTTACGAATCTCTGAAGGAAATGAAGAAGTGCGACATACATATTGAAGTCACTAACCTAGTCGTGCCGAAGATAGGAGATTCGATGGAAACAATTCGTGAACTAGCCACGTGGATAAGAGACAACCTTGGGAAAGACACTGTGTTTCATCTGCTCAGGTTTCATCCCAACTATCAGGTAACTGAGATTCCTTCAACTCCATTGGAGACGCTTGAACACGC
>DAOVDC010000054.1 GCA_030669695.1 Candidatus Bathyarchaeota archaeon | reverse complement strand
TAACTGTTTATCGTCAAGAGATCTGGAGTATTCAACGTTTTGGCCGAGCATGCGAAGCCATCGAGTGAGCTTTCCAAGCATGCCGTCAGTTATGAACTTCAACGTTTCCACCGATGTGCATGCACAGACACTTGCGAAACAGGCTTTATTTTACGAATTTGTTTGGGCTTCTCTTGAATCTTTTTTTACACGTTATTGAACAGAAATAGTGCGTTTCTCCTCCAAACTTGATTTTGAATTTAGCCGTTCTTTCGTCAAGCACGACTCCGCAAACAGGATCTCTGGGCATTTCATTACCTGCCAGATTATTCCTACTGCACATAGATAAGCGTACCGAATATTCGTCCATACTCGTTAGACAAGTTTAATGGCTACGATTTTTCCACAGAACGATTTCACCGGTTCCAGGCTTTGCCACAATTTCACCTTCGTCCATAACTAACTGCCCGTTTACAAAGGTCTTTATCGGCTTACCCTTGACTTTCCATCCGTCAAATGGGGAATACTTAGCTTTTGAAAGAAATCTAGATGAATCGATCTTATGCTTTCGATGGACATCCACCACCACAAGATCAGCTAAGTAGCCTTCATCTAAACTCCCTCTGTACTTCAGGTTAAATATCTCCGCTGGCTTTTCTGAAGTCATTTTCACCAGATCAGACAATGCTAAATTTCCTTTATTTACTTGTGTGAGCAGCAACGGAAGCGTTGTCTCAAGTCCAGGTATGCCCGGCTTTACATCCCAGATTGACTTGGCTTCCTTTTCCTCAATCGTATGGGGCGCGTGATCTGAAGCTATAGTATCGATTAACCCACGCGTAAGAGCGTTCCAAAGAGCTTTGACATCCCTGTTGGTTCTCAATGGAGGATGGATAAGCGCTATAGTCCGGCACCGTTTCAAATGTTCATGTGACAAAAAGAGATGATGCGGCGTAACTTCGCAAGTGACAGAAAGCCCCATTTTTTTCGCTGCCAAAAAGGCGTTCAACCCAGCAGCCGAGCTAACATGACAAAAGTGAACACGAACCTTAGATTCCTTTACAAGTTGAATGACGCGTTGTATTGCCTTCATTTCAGCGTTTGCCGGATGAACTTCAAGATAAGCGTTTATATCGTTGCGTCCGGCTTGCTTCATCTTATTTTTGATGTTTTCAAGTATTTCCTTGTCCTCTGCGTGTACCGCGACAGGAACATTCGTCTCTCCTACTTTGTTGAATGCACGCAACAACACGTCATTGTCTTCGATGTCTAGTCCTCCTATCCTTTGCGACAGAAAGAGTTTGAATCCTACGGCTCCTTCCTCGACTATTGAAGGTAGTTCTCCCAAGTTCGCTGGAAAGGCTGAGTAAAAAGCAACGCCAACGATTATCCGTTTTTCCGCCAGCTTCATGCGTTCTCTCAACGATTTTGAACTCATTGTTACCGGTTTGTTGTTTGGCATATCCACGGTTAACGTAACACCGCCCGCGGCTGCGGCCGATGTTCCGGTGAAGAAATCTTCCTTATACGCTAATTGCTGGTCTCGAAGATGCACATGTAGGTCTATTAATCCAGGAAGTACTATACATCCTTGTAAATCCAGTTTAGTTGAAGCTTGAGGGAGGTTCGTCTCCTTGGCTATTCTAAAAATTCTCCCATTATCTATAGCTAGACCAGCCTCAACAATTCCTCTACGAGTATAGATTTTGGCGTTGCTAAGAACCAAGTCAACTGGCAAACGCTTGCCCTCAAGTTTATTTGAAATGTTCATGGTTACTGAGAATAATAAATCTGCTCAATCAATGAGTTTGAAGAAGTCTCGTTCTGTTATTATGCCAACGAGCTTCTCATCCTCTACTACGGGTAGGGAGCCTATGTTCCTTTCCTGCATGATTCTCGCAGCTTGACTCACATCGGCGTCAGGTTCAATTGTTGCAATGTCTTTTGTGGCTGTTTCGAGAATAGGTGTCTGCAAAACCTGAGAAATGGTTCCGGATTGTAGATGTTTGAAAACCTGACCTGTACCAAAAAAGCGTAATATGTCCATGACGGTGACTATGCCAACGATTTTATGGTTTGAAACGATAGGCAATCGCCTGAATCCGTGTTTGATCATTGTTTTTTCGGTTTCAGAGACGGTTATATCAGGCTTCGCCGTCACAACATCTTTAGACATTACATCTGCGATTTTAGCTCCCCTTAACCTTTTACTAAAGAGCAGTGCTATGTCCCGTTCTGTTATGATAGCCCATACGTGGTTTTCTTCATCTACAACTGGTAAGCCGCCGATGTTATGTTTTTTCATGAGTCTTATCGCGTCACTGATTTTAGCAGAGACAGGAACCGAAAGCACCTTTTGAGTCATGAGTGATCTGACCGGCTCGTTTATTGCCTTAAAAAAGTTGCCAGCGTACTTTTGTTGAATTATCTGAAATTTTTCACCTCCGCCAAGATAATTAACGATGTCAGTGGCGACAATTATGCCGCGAAGCCTTTTGGTTCCCGGATCAACAATAGGTATGCGTCGAAAACCCTCTTTACTCATGATCTGTATGGCATCATAGACTGGTGTAGTAGGAGCCATTGTGACCACTGGACTTTTTGCGATGGTCATTATTTCTCCTTCACGTTTTTTGGAAGGATGGCCCCTCAAACGGAGAGCCCCTTTCTCTCGTAACCTGCGCCGAAAGGATTCTCGCTTTCCACTACGACGTACTGCCAAATTTTAAACCTCTATTCAGTTCAAAGGAGTGCTTTCACGATGTCTTCACGATCAACCACGCCAATAAGCTTACCTTTCCCATCAATAATAGGCACGCGTCCAATGTTTTTCTCAAGCATAAGTCTAGCTGCTTCCTTGACCAGAGATGCTGGCTTAAGAGAAATAACAGAAGTTCTCATCACAGATGATATTTTTGATGGAGCTTTGAATCGTCCTTTTTTCGCTTCAAACATCGGAAACACCACCCCGCTATCTAGCAAATTCTTCTGTGTTACTATGCCAACAAGCTTACCTTTTTTCACAACTGGCAACCCAGCGAAAGAACGTTCTTGCATCAAACGCCAAACGTTGTCCACATCATCATCAGGAGAACATGTAACAGGTTCCATTGACATAATCTCAGAAAGAGGCTTTGCAAGTTTGGCAAAACCTTTTTTCAAAAATAAATCAATGAGGTTTTCTAAACCTAGCATTCCTAAATAGGTGTAATCTTGAGACGATTTTACTACAGGAGCATACCATTCATCTAAACGAACCATTTCCCGTGCAACTTGAATAACGTCCATTTCCTCAGCTGCAATGAATTTGGGCATTGACATGATTCCCTTCACCCGAATGGGGGAGACCGATGAAGTTATGGCCATTATGTCACTCCGGGAGATCATGCCGATAAAATGTTTATGCTTGTCCACAACGACAAGAACTCGTAATTCTCGGCTGCGAAGAATAGCACGAGCCTTTGTGGCAAGCTCATCAGCGTAAAGGGCGGGATATTTTCGGTTCATTAGGTTTTGAACACGCAAACGTTCGACCTCTCAGTATTTGGCTCCAAATTCTGCTTTACATTCCCCACAGAGAAAACTACCTTCAACCTCTTCAAGCGTATCTGACCAGCGTCCGCATCGGTCGCAATGCCCCGCTAGAGGTGAATGTTCTGGAGCCTCTTCTATTGCCGTTTCTCCCTGAATGCGAGCTTGCTCTTGTATGATTGCTATGAGTTCAGGTGTGATTGCTAGAATATCCTTGCTTGTGATTACTCCTAAAAGATTGCCCTTGTACATGACGCCTAACCTTCGAATGTTGAGGCGACTCATCCTTCTAGCGGCCTCGCTCAGGGTTTCATCTGGATTCACGGTGATGAGGGGTGAGGTCATCACTTGTTTGGCATTTAGTTTGCTGGGTCTACTACTTTTTGCCAGAACTCGTATGATAAGGTCTCTTTCAGTTATGATGCCTAAGGGTTTTCCCTGCTTGCCAGTTACGATGATACCACCTACTTTGTACTTTTCCATACGTTGGGCTACTCTGTGGACGGATGCTTCCTCATCAATCGTAATGGTAGGACTACTCATAACATCTTTCACAAACATTTTTGCTCTGATGCCCATCTCAGCCATGGTGCAGCTACACTCCGATATGACATTAACCAAAGAGTTATTAAAACTTCTTCATCTCTTTCAACGAAATAGATATTTTTAGCCTCGGAACAAGTTCACTCATAATGACCAGTTGACTTTGGTGTGTCGACGAAAACAAAATCCGCGTGAAGTCACATGTTTTCTGATACGGGCATCGTCGATTCCATCTTTTCCCATCTTTCCCTATCTTTTTGTATCTTTCTGCATCTTTCCCCATCTATTCCCATCTAGTCCTATCGTGACTTGAGCAATATTCAAACGCTGTTCACAAAAAGAAGGTCACTTTAAGCTTTTCAAAAAAATTATAGGGGGGGTCTAGAGAGAGACAAAAATAATGTAGCAAAAATTAGGGGGGGTATAGGGGGGTCTAAAGAGAGAGACACACACAAATGACGTAACAACCCCCAAAACAAACCAACAAAACCCATGTATTTACAGAGATTACCATTAGTTTCAGCCAACACTCTCACAGAACCTTTTATCTGTTCCTTCAACTAATTTAAATAGACCATAACCCAACTTTCCCTCAAACCCTCAACCGAGGAGCCAAAATGACCGAAGAACCCCAACAAAAAAAGAAGCCCGAATACCTCGAAGACCTACCAGGCATCGGACCAGCAACAGCACAAAAACTACACGAACTAGGTTTTCACACAGTAGAATCCCTAGGCACAGCAGCAGCACGAGAACTACAATCCGCAGGCATCGGCGAAAAAAAAGCCTTAGAAGTCATCCGCATAGCAAGATCATCTCTCACCGTCTCTTTCATCCGAGCAGACGAACTATTAAAAATGCGACAAAACGTCCTACGGCTAACGACAGGAAGCAAGACAATGAATGAACTTATAGGAGGCGGAATCGAAACTCAAACAATCACAGAATTCTACGGACAATACGGAAGCGGCAAAAGCCAAATGTGCCACCAACTATGCGTAAACGTGCAGCTACCCACTGAAAAAGGAGGACTAAACAGCGGAGCCTTATACATCGACACAGAAAACACTTTCAGAACCGAACGCATCGTCCAAATGGCACAACATCTAGGCTTAGTCCCCGAAGAGGTAGCCAAAAACATCATAGTCGCTGAAGCATACACCTCAGACCACCAAATGTTTCTCCTCGACAACGCAGATAAAATAATAAAAGAAAACGGCATCCACCTAATCATCGTAGACTCCCTAACCTCCCACTTTAGAAGCGAATACCTCGGCAGAGGAATGTTAGCGGAGAGGCAACAGAAGCTCAACAAACACATGCACAAACTAGTACGTTTAGCCCGCGCCTTCAACGCCGCCGCAGTTGTAACAAATCAAGTGATGGCCAAGCCAGACGTTTTCTTCGGCGACGCCGTACATCCCATCGGCGGTCACATCGTTGCACATACAAGCCACACCCGCTTATACCTTCGCAA
>DAOVDC010000075.1 GCA_030669695.1 Candidatus Bathyarchaeota archaeon | reverse complement strand
CCAGCTTATCTCCATTTATGAAGATTCCTCGAAGCGTCCCGTTAAGGCTTATCTGACAAAGAATCGTAGCATTTTCCGCTGGATACGCCCTCAAGATTGTGAGGTTGTTTCCTGAGACAACGTACATGTATTCTCCATCGGTTTTCACCAAGTCTGCCTCATCTACTCCTGCAACTTGAACGTTAGTCACCGAGTATTCCGGACCACTCTTAGGTACAATGGTATTTACATCCGCACCCTCTAGGACACTTGCAAGATACGCAGGTGATGGAGCTACATCCGATGGCAAGGGCATTCTTGGTAAATCTGACATTTCCACGTAGTAATACGGAGCTTTCTGATTTGTCACAAGATAATTTTCTAGTTCCTCATATGAAGAGAATGTGCTTAATGCGCCCGCACTAATTGGAGGCAATAATGGGCGGATTCCAAAGTTGAAGCAAACAGCACCTAGCATGATGGCCAGTAAAACTGCTAGAACACTGTAGACTGCTGTTTTCTTTTTGATTTCTCTCAGCATCTTGAACACCGTCTAATAATAAAGGAGGACAACCCGCTATATTATCCTAATTTTTAGTACATTCCGTCCAGAAATTAGAACGGCCTTAACCGCCAGACGCGGACGGCTTCATACCAAAATATTGCAGAGACTATTGCCCCGAAAAACGCGATGAAAATGTTTTCCCGAGAAAAGTTTTGCATAAGTACGGCTAAGTAGATTATGTAGAATGTTGTGGAGAAAATCGCGTAAAAGAAATATCTGGGAAACAACAACCTTCCCAGCTTGACAAAATGCCTAAGCACTCCGATTTTAACCTTGCTAGTCAATAAATAGCTGCCCCCTACGCTTTGCTTCTGAACCAAACCCAAATCACACAAACGGTCGAGATGATGCTGCGCTACGCTGGGGCTGCTAAAATGTAAAACCCTTTGAACCTCCCTTACACTCATTGGGCAGCCTCTTTTCAAAAGAAGCCAGTAGACTTTCCAAGCTTTGCCGCGAAGCTCGAATTCCAGCTTTCTCTCGTCTTCAGCTGACAATAGAAAGGCACACTCACAGATATTCTCTTCAACGTAGCCTTATAAGTCCATTTTTTAGAACAAATCAAAGGGGGTTTTAACATGTTAAATCAACTGCCTTTAAAGAGAGGTTTCACTTAACATCGAAAGGAAAAGGTAAGAAACAGAATTGTTGGACAACTATGCAGTGGCAGAAATAGTGTCGAATCAAATAAATATTTAAAGAAATGTAACGTTCATCTCAGTGGTATTAATGAGGCTTTCCTCAGTTTTTATGATGTGCAGTGGTTTCGCTAACATAGGGTTGGCAATCATTTTCTACTATTACGCATTCATTTCCTACTTAAGTGAGGCAGGTGCAGCAGGGGATCTGGTCATAATCGGTCTCATGTTTACTGTCATCGGCTTGAGTTCTTTTCAAATTTTAGGGCGTTTAGGCAAGAAAACACGCAGTTTTCTTAGCGTAGCACTACTAGTAATTGCTGTCATCGAATTAGGTTTCTCATTCCTATTTCTTTCCTTCGCTTATGGTGGCAGATACATGTCTCTATTAGAGGTTAGTATACCATTGCTATTGGCTTCCACATTCTCATTCGCAAGCACCATTCAAGAGTACAGAGAAACTAAACACAAAAGAGCAAACCACGTTAAAGTACGACCCAAAACCCAATCGACATGAACGTTTGAGATTCTCTTTTTCATGTTAACACTAAAGGCAATTCATACTAATGTAACAGAAAAGAAACTATTGGATGTAAATAGCTGGACGGTATGGTTTAGCTAACTCCGCTCTTTTCTTCGGGTCATAACGTTGTTCGTCTTCTTCAGGATACGTGGATATCTCTGCGTTGAGTTCACGTTCAAAAAAGGCTTCAGCCTCCTTCAACGCTTGGTTTTCATCAATAACCCCAACCTTTAGTTGTCTATTTTTCTTGTCGTCTGGCATTCGGTTGATTTCATCGATGACTTGATGAACGAACTTTGCAACTTTATCTGCCATTCTTTTCATATAAGGGTCTTTCATCAACTCTCTCATAACCTCGCTTTGAACAACTCTGGTGGAAACCGACTTTGCCATTAGCTTCAGATAGATTTTCCATTTCCAAGGTGCAGCTGAGTAATAGTAGATTCTTTTTGGCTTGATTTTGGTTGCGCGTAGAATGTTGAAGGTATCGTCTAACACGTTCTTGACTAGGCTTTCTGTTTCTTCTGCTCGGACGTCAACCTTTTTTTTGTCGTAGGTGGGCCACTCAGCAAATGAAATGAAGCTTTCTCTGCCTAGCTTACTCCAAAGTTCTTCACAGATGTAGGGTGCAAATGGGGCGAGCAGGCGTATCCAAGTTTCCATAGCTTCTCTCAGAATCCTTGTGTTAGGGCGTTCTTTTCTTCGTTTATACCAGCGAAAATCGTTCCAAACTTCGAAGAACACGTTTTCTATGGCCGTTCTAGTTTTCATTATCTCCATGCTTTCTGTTACCTTTTTGGTTCGGTGTTCCAATCTACTAATCAGCCATTTCTCCAAATGACCCACTTTTTCATCTTCCCTCTTCGCCTCAATCAGGCTGTTAGCCAAGTTGTAGAAGCTTTCAAGCTTACCCTCCACCTCACAGACACTTTCGCTTCTCCAATCCGGGTCGTCCATGTCCTCCGCGCCCAACAGCAACGCACAACGAGTGGCATCTGCTCCATACTGGTTTAGAGCACTTCTCAACGTTACGAAGTTGCCTTTCGACTTCGACATCTTCTTTCCGTCAATCATCAGCATCCCGTTTACACCTATCGCCTTAGGCCAGTGTTTTGGCGGAAACAGTGCTACGTGGTGGAAGAGGAAGAAAGTTAGATGATTTGGAACTAGCTCTTTCGCGGAGTCCCTGAAGTCTACAGGGTACCAATATACGAATTCTGTTCGCATCGACTCCAAGACAGCATGGCTTATATGTGATTTTTCAGCTACTTTTTCTACGTTGCCTTTGCCGAGAAAGACATAATCAAATACTTGAACTGTCAGCTGCTCTGGCTTTATGTTGAAATGTTTGATGTGCTTGTTTATTGTGTAGAAAGCCATGTAGATCGTTGAGTCGCTCAACGTTTCCACGATCCAGCCTGGACTCCATGGCAGCGTCGTTCCTAAACCGGTTTTTCTGGCGCAAGGCCACTCTTTTAACCAGTCAATGACGTTAATGAACCACTGTACGGCGGATTCGGGGTAAACAGACGCTTTGTTCAGTGCCTCCTTGGCTTTTTCTTTCCAAGCCTCATCTGAGTATCTCAGAAACCATTGACCCTCGAGCACCTTAACTATACAAGGTGTTAAACAGCGGCAGATGACTCGTTGAGGCAGATCGTACATGGAATCGGCGATACCTTTCTGCTTAAAGTCTTGGATCAAACGATCTTTCACTTCATAAACGGTTTTTCCAGCGTACTCTCCACAAAGGTCCTTCAAAACGCCGCTGTGAAACTCTCTTTTGTACAATAATTTCGTTGCTTCCTCGGCTTTTGGGTCGTATTGATTTTTCACTCCCATTTGTTCCACTAATTCGATGGCTGGGTGTTCACCGGATCCTTCCACCTGAATCATGGAGATGGGCTGTATATTCTTCACTGAAGCGGGTTCGACGTTGAACTCTTTGAGCGACTCAGGTTTTATCTGCAGGTCTCTTAATGCTAACCAATCGTAGGGAGCATGTGAAGGGACGCTGTACACGATTCCAGTTGCGTGTGAGGAATCTACGAACCAGCCTGGCAGTATCAGCAGTTTTTTGTTGTTGATGGGGTTTACAAAATGTTTTCCGATAATTTCTCTGCCTTTGAATTGGCTTATGACTTCGATTTTTCGTCTTTGTTCCTTTAATTTTTTGGCGGCTTCCTCGCTGATAATCCACTGTTCATTATTGACTTGGGCTTTAACGTAGGCGGCGTCTGGGTTTATCCACATGTTGGTTACGCCGTAAATTGTTTCAGGTCTGAACGTAGCCGCAGGCAGGTATGCGTCTTCAATTTTGAATTTCATTAACGTGTACTCTTCGGGTCGGATGCCTTCTCCCTCGTGTCGGTCGTGGTCTCCGGTGGGGCTTTCACAGTGTGGACACCATACAACGGGGTGTGTTCCTTTGACGACGTATCCTTTTTCTCGTAGTCGCTTGTACTGCCACTCAATAAATTTGTTGAATGTAGGGCTGGTGGTGTGAAAATCTCTTCTCCAATCAACTGAAAACCCTATGTGCTTTACTGTTTCCCTGTTCTCTCTTGTGTAGTAGGTGGCCATATACGCTGGGTTAGCAAACTTTTTCAAGTCTTGTTCTGAAACGCCGTCGATTTCCCTTAAGGCCCGAACGAAATCTTTGTCCCCCGCTTTCACTCGTTCACTTGCTCCAGCTATAGT
>DAOVDC010000090.1 GCA_030669695.1 Candidatus Bathyarchaeota archaeon | reverse complement strand
CTTGAACTCCTCGTATTTTTCGCTGGCTAATGCTCGTAACGGAGTCAAGTAAAGAATTTTTCCATCTTTTTCTAGTATATGTTTGAGGGCGCATAACTCAGCGATCAACGTTTTGCCCGATGCAGTGGGACTTGCCAGAATAAGGTTTTTTTCTTCTAGGGCCCCAGCTCGTATGGCTTCTTCCTGTGGAGGGTAGAGCTCAGTGATTCCCGAGTTGATTATTACCTGTTTCACAGATTCTGGTATCGGTAAGTCTCCAACTTTCAACGTCCGCGCCTTTGCTTAGTTAGGTCTTCTTGAGGTACCCCTCTCTAGGCGAGTATATAGTCCCTTCCCTCAGCAACTGTCCCAAGAGCCTCTCCGCCTCTGGACCTACTACTCCACGTTCAGTCTCAAGCTTTTCCAGAAGCGTCGACTTTTCAACCATACCCGTTTCCCTTTCCATTTCAATCACCGTCCCTAAGACAACCTGCAGCTTGTCGCGTAAACTCTTAGGCTTGCCAGTCATGATAATGTCGATGTCCAACTTTTTAGATGAAACGTCGATTCCAACCTCCTCTAAGGACCTTTTCATTATAGCAATTGCGGCCTCAGCATCCTCAGCGAGAATCTCTTTCCGGTAGGTGATGCGAGCCCTAGCCTCAGCCACTCTAACAAGAGATTCAAGTTGACGCGCCGTTATCGCGATAGGTGTTCCTTCAGTTTCGCTCGCCGAACGCATGGCAAGATAAAAATCTTTGAGGCGGTCTAAGGCTTCAGGTGTCAACACAGGCTTCAAGTTCTTGGTGTAACTAATATATTTTCTAAGCAAGTCAGGCGGTATAGGAGGTTCAACTGGAACCGCACCTGTTTTATGAAGACCGAGTATGTGCTCAGTCATCTTTGCGTCATGTTCCTTTTCAGGCACATCTCGTAACACGAAGATAAGGTCAAACCTCGAAAGAATCGTGACTGGAAGAGAAATGTTCTCCGCAACCGTTTGATAGGGGTTGTATCTTCCCAAAGCCGGATTAGCGGCAGCTAATATAGCCGTTCGAGCGTTGAGAGTCGCAACGATACCACCCTTCGCAACCGAAACCGTATGTTGCTCCATCGCCTCATGTATCGCGACACGGTCTTCAGGACGCATCTTATCAATCTCATCTATGCACGCGACACCCTTGTCCGCAAGCACAAGCGCTCCCGCCTCAAGAGTCATCCCGCCACTCTGCCTCTCGCGAAGCACGGCGGCGGTTAAGCCGGCAGCCGTTGTTCCTCGACCAGAAGTGTACAAACCACGCGGAGCGACCTTCGCCACGTACTGCAGTAGCTGGGACTTGGCGGTTCCTGGGTCTCCTATTAAGAGTGCGTTCATTTCTCCTCGTATGGTTATGTCGGGGAGATGTTTCGCAACCCCTCCGAAGAGGAGGTACATGATGGCTTCTTTGATGTGCTCGTAGCCGTATATGGACGGTGCTATGGATCGGATGACTTTGCGGTGAATCCACGGGTCTTTTGCTAGCTCAAGTATTTCCTTCTCTTCTTCAGGCGAAATAAGCACTTTTTCAGGCTCTTTGCTCACTACATCTACGAAATTAGCGTCAAGATGCAACGTAAACATGCGAAGTTTTCCCACTTTAGGCAGTGTGGGGGCGACTGCACGCACAATCCCCACAACCGAGACGTCGTCGCCAGGTCTGGCTGCGTCAACAAGTTCTCTTCCAAACAATTTGACGCCTATCCAGAGCGGAAGCTGGCCTGGCGGAAGATTCTCAGGTCGTTCCTGAATGCGAATTTCTTGAGAATCGATGAAGCTTGATTCTTCCTGGACAAAATCGAAGGGTCCTTTTCTCTTGCATGCTGGGTCACTGCATTCGATTGGAGCCCTCAGAAATGGACCTGTTTGGGGGACATAGCTGACGGTTCCACATCTTTTGCATCGAAAAGCCGCCTGCGTGACCATAGGCTTTGCTGGAGTGGCGCGTACAACAATTCCTCCCGCCATAACGAGTTTTCCTATGTGAACAGATCCTAACATTCGCAACAGCGTGGTTACCGGTAGTCCTTTAAATCGGACATGGACGGTTTCGATTCCTTCAGCGTATTCGGGTTCTTCGATTTGTAGCTGTGCAAGCGCTGCGCGATTTGTATGCTCTAGATATTCGTCTGGTGCCTCGGTGATGCTTTCCGCAAGTGCTGAATCGGTTGTCATTAGATCGTCGAAATCTACACTCAGCGAAGTGATGCCTTCAATGACCATTCGGGAGATGCGCTCACGATATTTGTCCGACTTTAGAAAATCTAGAAATCGCTCTTGCGGATCTGCTGTTACGACCTCGGTCAAGATTCTGCACCTTCTTTAAGGATTTTGGTTCTCCACTCCCCGATGTTCTTGCGAAGAAGCTTGTAGATACTATGTTCCTCAACCGACAGGTTGTTAATGGTCTGGTTTGTTTGGGCGGCGCTTGCAGAAGCGAGGGAAACTAGCTTCTTCAATCTGCAGTTGATAATATCGCGGGAATGCCTCACAGCTTTCTCGTATTCTCTCATTTTTTCAGGTTTTTTCACAGCGTTCTTTTTCAAGTCTGCAAGGTAACGTCGAAGTTTAGGATAAAAATCTCGAGGTAAGAATGCGATCTGTTTAACTGATTGAACGCGTTCTTTCCAGTGAATTTTGTAGAGTTTTACCGCGGTCAATAGGTCTTCCTCATGAAAACGTGCTATTCCCGCCTTTTCCAGTTCTTGGGCTATCCAGAATCTAACTTCGTATTCTTTTCCCTCTTCTAAGGGTCCGATTTTCAAGCCTGCAAGTTCAATTTTTGGGCAATTTCTGTTCACGGCGATTCTGACCGGTGTATTTTCAAACTCAAAATCCGCATCTCTTATGGACGTTGACGGCTTTGCTGACAACATTAAACCTCACTTAGTAAGAACCAACTAAAAGAAAGAGGCTAGCTTGGTTTTAAGGTTTTATCATAGCGGGCAAACACATTTATGACATGCCTTTTCCATAGATAACGTCACGGAGGCTAACAGTTGAGCTATGCGATGTGGGCAGAGAAGTATCGCCCTCAAACCTTGAGTGAAATGGTGAACCAGAAGGAAATCGTGGAACGACTAGAAAGCTTCGTGAAGACGAAGAATATTCCACACTGCATTTTTGCTGGTCCGCCGGGAACTGGAAAAACGACGGCTGCGCTTTGTTTAGCTCGCGATCTGTACGGTGCTGGTTATAGGGAGCATCTTATGGAGTTGAACGCCAGCGATGAACGCGGGATAAACGTGGTTAGAAAGACTGTGAAGACTTTCGCTCGGATGAGGTCGATTGGTGAAATTCCGTTTAAAATTATGATTTTGGACGAAGCGGATAACATGACTAGGGATGCACAACAAGCTTTGCGACGTACCATGGAACGTTTCACGGAGACATGCCGATTTATTCTTATAGCAAATTATAGTGGGAAAATTATTGAACCCATTCAATCTCGTTGTGCGCCTTTTCGGTTTACTTATTTATCAAGGGAGGATCATGATATCTATCTGCGGCGTATCATCGAGAAAGA